>NZ_JAXDSS010000043.1:0-6502 GCF_034090345.1 Peptoniphilus sp.
ACGGGAATAGAAAAAATAGAACCAAGCGAAAAAGCTACAAGAGAAACAGCATTCGTAGCATTGAGCAACGGATTAGAAAAAATAGAAAAGAAGACAAACACAAACAAAGAAGAAGCGAAGAAAACAGAAGACAAGAATAGAAGCGGATTTAACTACAGAACAATAAACATAGTAGGTTACGATGGACCAAGAGATAATAGAAGTTCAAACACAGATACAAGACCTGCTAAGCCGTTAAATCCTACAACTCCTACTACTCCTAAGAATCCGGTAGCACCTCAGTGCCATCTCCCTAAAGAAGATGTAAAGTATGCTGATGGAACTTGGTATGGAATTGCAAAGGAAAATTATGATAATAATACTAGAGGAGAGGATTTAGTAAAAATAAAAATTAAAGACAACAAAATCGTAGGTGCAGATATTCCTTATACTACAGAAGATTCAGCGGTTGGAAGCAAAGAAATTAATGGGAAAAGAATATTAGGTTTGTATTTTGGAGATACAGATAAAGATTTTAAAGTTCCAAAGGAAATAAATTTAAATAGCTTAAAAGAGGTACAACAATACCTCCAAGATAAATATGGTAAAAATTTAAAAGAGAAAAATTCTAAGTATGATGCGATTACAAATGCAACTGTATCTGCTAGATCTTACTTGTTGGGAGTGGAGCATGCATTAAAAAGAGCAGCTAAATATGCGAAGGATAATATAGAACAAAAAATAGCTTTTATTAAAGTTGAAGATAGAGTTAATGCTATGAGCAGTGGGAAATTATTTTACAATGTTCCTATCAATTTAGATCATTTAAAATTTGAAGTTTGGATGACAGATGGAAAGATTTTAAATAACCAATCTCTAAAGGATTTAGAAAAATTAGGGGTTACATGCAATTATAAAAATGGCGATATTATTAAGCATAAAGATGAATCTGGTAAAATCACAGTTAAGTTAGTGCAAGAATCTTCCCTTACTGAACAAGAATTTGGAATAGCTGTAACAGAAGTTCCGAAAGAAAAAGATAGACCAACACATATTCTTTTAACTTATAAAGATGGCAAACAAGAAAAATTTGATATTGTAAAGGGTGAATTTAGATATCCTTTAGATAAAGAAACTTTAGAAATCAAGAATCTTATTGAAAAAGTTGAACTATATAATGGTGAAAAATTATTAAAAGAAGCAGAGCCTAGATTCCAAGGGAATACTACAAGATATTTAATGGATGTAGGAAATAAATGGGAATTTCCAACATATCGTTTAGATACTTATTCAGAATATGGCTCAGAAGTGAAATCTTTTGAAGTAAAGCCTATTAAAAAGGAATATGCAGGAGGCGAAGTATTTAGAGATAGAGATTTACAAATAGAAGTAAAATTTTTATCTGGAGAAGAAAAGGTACTGCCATTAGTTGAAGCTAAAAAGCTTGGGTTTAAAACAGAACCAATAATAGGAGACAAACTTGAAAAAGATACAAAAGAAATTATTGTAATATATAAAGATAAAAGAGAAAAATACGATATAAAAGTAACTGATGAAGAGAATTTGATACCAAGAAAAGTAGTATTCAAAGATAGAGAAAATAATGAGATAGTTAAAATATTTTCATGGAGAGAAGAAGAGTGGAATAAAAGGAATGGGAAGATAGTAAAAAGAGAAGAAATACTACCAATTAAATATAAGGATGCTAAGCTAAGCGACTTAGACATAGAAGTATACAATGAGAAAGAGAAGAAAATAGATATTTTGGATATTGATAACTCATATTATAGAAAAAATCCATATGGACAAGGGATAATGCAACTTTCATTTAAGACTAAATATAAAGATGAGATAAATTATCTAATGGCATCATTTGAATTTAAAGATTTGATAAATGATAAAGTTCCAAAGGAAGTTGATACTGAAGACAACAAAAAAAATGAGATAGGAAAAAGGATTGTTAAATCTGGAGAATATTTTGGAGAAGCATTATGTGAAGATGTAATTCAAGATTTTAAATTTATCCAAAAAGTAAAGGTTGTAGTTGGGGCTAATGGACTAATTGAAGAAGTAACAGATAATAAAACTGAAAGAGGAACGAAAAATGACCCTTATTGGGCAATGTATAATGTTGTTGGAAAGGGATTAGAAAAATATAAAGGGAAAGACCTTGATGGAGTTAAAGCTATGAAAACAGGCAAAGGGGAACCTGACTCTGTTTCTAGTGCAACAGTTACATCACAATCAGTTCAACAAGCGGTAATAAATGCATTAAGTAAAACTCAAAATAAATAAGCAATAAATTTATAAGGGGCGGGTTTAAGTCCGTCCCTTATAATCTTTAAATTTTAAGGAAGGGAAAGAGATGAAAATAACAATTTGTGTTCTATCGGCACTCTTATTTGGATATTTATTTTCAGATAAAATCAGAAAAAATAACATACCTGTGTATATTTTAGCTTCAACAATATCTGTAATGGCAATTATGCATTCATTTTTTAAATTAAGTGGATATAATGTTGAATATTTTGTAGGGCTAAAACAAATTATGCGTGCTATAGAATCAGGGGCTCTAGGTGGAGCGTTTTTTATAGTTGTAATGTACTTGGGTGTAATAAATATGAAATATGAAGTATGTAAGAGATTGAAGATAATTAGAGCGGAATTATCTATAATAGCTTGTATATTTACAATACCGCATAATTTTTATTATTTTTTTGATTTCATAAAAAAATCTGAACTTTTAGACAGGATGGGCGGTTTTTCTATATGGACAAATTTGATGGTGTTCGCATCTGCAATTTTTGCCATAGGGATTATGCTACCTCTATTTATTACATCGTTTAAATTTTTTAGGAAAAAAATGAGTGGCTCAAAGTGGAAAAATCTGCAACAGTTTGCTTATATATTTTATGCAATGATATATGTGCAAGTTGTTATGGTCTATATATCAAGGCCTCTTGGACTTGATAAAGTTATAAGTTTAATTTTTTATAATGTTGTATTTATTTCATACACAATATTAAAAGTTAATGGAATTTTAGAAAAGAATAGAAAGAAAAAAGTTTTATTGGTAGAGAAAAAGGGATAGATGTTTTTATGAATATAAAACAAACAATAGTAACAGTGTTAGTATGTTCTTTAATAGTGATGGGAATAAATTCCGGGACTAAAATAAGCAAAAGTCAATCAGTCGGGAAACAAAATTTAGTCGGCATTATTAAAGAACCTTTAAAAAATGGAAATTTTGAAGGAATCGGCAAAGGCTACAATGGCGATATAAAAGTGAATATAACTATAAATTCAGGTAAAATGGAAGATATAGAGATAATAGATTCTAATGATGATGAAGAGTATTTATTGCAAATGGATGGTTTAATAAAAGCTATTTTAGAAAATGAGTCTATAGATGTTGATACAATAAGTGGGGCTACATTTTCTTCAAATGGAGTAATAGATGCGGTGAAAGATGCTTTGATGAAAGCCGGGGGGTTAAAATGAGTAAACATGGATCTAAGTTTGTTTTAACTGGAGTAATTTTGTGTGTTTTTTTCAGTATAACTAGTTTTGCATTGGGGAAGTCTGTAGCTGATAACACTCTAAAATCTAAAGCGGAGGCATATAAAAAACCTAAACATGCAAATTTAGCGATAAAAGATTTAGAAAATAATGATGTAATTGAAAGTAATACATACATTGATAAGGAAAAAGGATTAAAAGATGGTGTGTACGAAGGGACAGCTAAAGGTTTTAAGAGCGATATAAAGGTATCTGTAAAAATAGAATCAGGAAAAATAAAAGATATAAAAGTTCTTGAAAATAATGATGATAAACCATATTTTAATAAAGCTAAGTCAATAATAAGTAATATTATAGAAAGACAAAGTCCTGATGTGGAAACAATAAGTGGAGCTACTTTTTCTTCGGTCGGTATAAAAAATGCAGTCATAGATGCTTTAGAAAAGGCCGGGGCAAGTGAGTTAGAAAAAACTTCTGTGAAGAAATCAGTCCATTCAGCGGGAGTTGATGGAAGTTATAAGAAAAAATTAGATCAAATTGCAAAAATGGTTGAAGAATTGAGTAATGAAAAAATTACTCCAAACAAATTAAAAGATGGGACATATGAAGGTTCAGGTAAAGGCTTCAAAGGTGAAATTAAAGTGTCTGTTAAAGTGGAAGATGCTAAAATCACAGACATAAAGATATTAAAATCTTCTGATGATGAGCCATATTTTAGCAATGCCAAGGCGGTATTGGATAAAATATTAAAGATGCAGTCTACAAAGGTAGATTCAGTTAGCGGAGCGACTTTCAGTTCTAATGGGATAAAATCGGCAGTTAGAAGTGCTTTGAAACAAGCCGGCGATGATTCGATTGTAAGCTCACCGGAAAATAATGATTCTTCAAATGAAGAGAATAAGGAAATAAATAAAAAATTAGATTTAATTATAAGTAAGTTTGAGGAGAGTTCTGAAAGCTCTAAAGGCTATAAGGACGGAACGTATAAAGGAAAAGGAAAGGGCTATAAGGATGATATAGAAGTTGAGTTAACTATAAAGGATGGCAAGATAGAAAAAATAGATGTCTTAAATTCTTCTGATGACGAGCCTTATTTTAGCAATGCAAAGGCTATTTTGGATAAAATAGTAGAGTCGCAATCTGCAAAGGTAGATTCGGTTAGCGGAGCAACTTATAGTTCAAATGGAATAAAATCAGCTGTAAGAAAGGCTTTAAAACAAGCAGGTGGAAAAGGTGATGAGTCAGATGCGTCACAGGAAATCAGCGAAAAGCTTGACGGAATTAGCAAAGAAAATAAAGAATTGAAAAAGAAAATAGATGCTTTAAGCAAGTCTATTAATTCATCAGATAATGGAGAAGATCCTAGTTCATATAAAGATGGGAAATATGAAGGAGTAGGACAAGGTTTTAAGGGAAGTGTAAAAGCATCTGTAGTGGTTAAAGATAAAAAAATAGAGTCTATAGATATAATTGAATCTTCCGATGATGAGCCATATTTCAGTAATGCTAAAGCGGTGATAAATAAGATAATTGAGAAGCAATCTACAAAGGTGGACTCAATAAGCGAAGCTACTTTTAGTTCTAATGGAATAAAATCGGCAGTTAGAAATGCGCTTAAAAAAGGTGGCGGTTCTGAAGGCGGAAATGACGAAATAATGGGAATGTTAAAAGCCATTTCAAAAGAAAATAAAGAACTGAAAAGTGAAATTAGCAGATTAAATCAAAATATAAATTTTATAGATAAAGGCGAAGAGACTAAAGGCTATAAAGATGGAGAATATGAAGGAGTTGGCAGAGGCTATAAATCTGATATAAAAGTTGTAGTTAAAGTTAGCGGAGGTAAAATTGAAAATATAGATATAAAAGAAGAGAATGAAGACAGACCTTATTTCAATTTGGCAAAAAATATTACTAAAGATATGGTAAAAAATCAATCTGCAAAGGTGGATTCAATATCAAATGCCACTTATAGTTCTAATGGAATAAAGAATGCAGTAAGAGACGCACTTAGAAAAGCAAGCATAAAAGAAGCGGGTCTAAGCAACAATGAGTCTAAATCAGATGAAATGCTTAAAACTCTTTATGATGATAATAAAATTATAAAAGAAAAAATAAACTCTATAGAGGATTGGAAAGCCACAGTTACAAATCAAATTCAAAACATAATACGAGACTTGAAAAATTTTATAAATCCGAATATTAATTATGACGAAATTAAACCTCGTGAAAAAAATATTAAATCGGATAATAGAGATGGCAAATACAGCGGTAGCGGTAGAGGGTTCTTAAATTTTGAAAGTGCGGATAATAAAAATGTGAAAGCTAAAAATTCTATTTCTGCATCTGTAACTATTGAAAATAATAAAATAGTAGATATGAAAACTACCTTTGAAGACTCTCAAAATCCGGGAGTGTACAAAGGTATGTTTGATAGAACTATGGATAATTTATGGCTTAAGATTAAAAAGACAGACAGTGTAGAAGAAGCTTACCAACTAATTTCAAATATGTATGATAACATCAAGCCGATAAATAAAAGAGGGTTATATACGACGGAACAATCAAAAATAAACAAGCATTTTGATGGTATAAGCGGAGCTACTTTTTCAACTTCAGGAGGTCTTGAAGCTTTGAAGAAAGCCTTAGAGCAATATAATTCAAGATAAACTATAACTGATTAAAATGTATGGTGATAAAATGAAAAAAATATTTATTATAATTTGTTTGTTGATACTAACAGCGTGCGGGGGAAATAAAACAAATGAAATAGAAAAAAGTGACAATAAGACAAAAATGCAAAAATACGAAATACAATTTTTCGAAGCATTCGATACAGTAACAACATTTCAAATATACGACACAGACGAAAAAACAGCAAACGAAAAACTAGAAAAAATGCGAAACGAATACTTTAGACTACACAGAGAATTCGACAGATACAACAACTACGAAAACCTAAACAACCTAAAAACAATAAACGATAACGCAGGAGTACAACCGGTAG
>NZ_JAXDSS010000120.1:0-4440 GCF_034090345.1 Peptoniphilus sp.
ATGTGATCCAACAGTAGGATTTATGGAAACTATAAATATGCAGTTTAAAAATAATCCTATAATCTTATCTAAATACTTCAACAGACCATTGGGAGTTATAGAAAAAGGAGCATATGCTGATTTAATCACATTAAAATATGACCCATTAACTCCATTAAATGAAAATTCTTGGTATGGACATTCGCTATTTGGATTTAACGGTGGAATAGTACAAGATAATATGATTAATGGTAAGTTCGTAATGAAGGACAGAGAAATACTAAATGTAGACACTGCTGAAGTTATGGCAAAATCAAGAGAAAGAGCCGCTAAAATTTGGCCACAAATGTAATCTAAATAAAAATAGCTGTGAGGTTTACTCACGGCTATTTTTTTGAAAGATATAGATAAAAATAGAAGCGCAAATTAAAAAATATATTAGTTAGCATATAAAGGCTAAACAAAATAAAAATTTTAAATTAAAATAGGAAATCTAAAGTAGTTAATAGATTTCCTATTTGTTTATAAATTTTATAGAGTTGTAAAAATTATTTGTTTGATAATTCTAAAACTTTTTTAACTGCTTCATCTTGTTGCATAGCTTCCATAAATCTTGCAACATTAGGATATTCACTCCATGGCTTAGGTGTTTTAACAGACCAACGAGCCATTACAAATGCGTATGCATCGAGTACAGTACGTTTATTTTGATAGATATGGTTGGTATCTCCAATCAAATTATCAAGGTATGTCATAACACGGTCTATTCTTGCAAATGAAGCTTCACGAGCTGCTTCAATACTTTTTTCGTCAGTGAGTGTAGTATATCTTTGTGGGCTGAATAAAGGCCAATAAGCAGGGTGGAAATCTCCTGTTAAGAAAGAAATGGTTTCGCTAAATTCAAAATGATTTACAATTCCTTCGTTGCTACCTAAATTCCTTTCAGGATATCTTTCAGCGATATATTGTAGAATAGCTCCAGCTTGAGTCATCATACGAGCTTCGCCTATATCAACAGCAGGCACAGTTGCCAAGGGATTGATCTTTTTATATTCTTCGGATGCATAATCTACTTTCTCAACTTCATAATCAGCGCCGGACCATTCAAGTACTATCCAACAAGCTAAAGAGCAAGTTCCGGGTGCATAATATAATTTCATAAATAAACCTCCCTAAATATTTCTTTTTAATTTCTACCCATAAATAAAATTAACTACGCAAAGTTGAATTGTAGAAATCGATATGGCTGTAAAATAAAGCTATATTATGATAATATTTAGTTAATACATAAAAGCAAAATGAGTTTAAAATATAGTTGAAATTTTAAGGTGACTTTATGAAGAAAAATAGTGATGTATATATTTTGATACTAATATCAGTATCAATAATATTCTATTTAAAATTGGGCAATCCCATTAATTTTTATAGAAGTAAAAATGTTGTAAATGATTACATTTCTAACAAATATAGTTCTGATATGTATATAGCAAAGACTTATTATAATGGCTCTGGGAAATATACTATGGCAGTGCAATCAAAGCATAGAGAAGAATTTTATTTTTTAGTCGATATAAGTGATGGAAAAATAACAGCTGATAATTATGATGAAAAAATTTCGGGTAAATAATTAATCTATCAGAAAATAAAATCTTAATGAGAATAAAATTATTTTGTATATTTATTGGCAAGATAATATAGGGGGAATAAATTATGGAAAAAATTTTAATAGTATGCTATCCGAAATGTAGCACTTGTAAGAAAGCTGAAAAGTTTTTAAAAGAAAAAGATATAGAATACTCTTATAGAGATATAAAGGAAGAAAATCCAACGTTAGAAGAGTTAAAGAACTGGCACGAAATGAGTGGACTTCCGCTTAAAAAGTTTTTTAATACATCAGGACAGCTATACCGCTCAATGGAATTAAAAGACAAATTAAAAAATATGACAGATGAAGAACAATACAAATTGCTATCTACTGATGGTATGTTAGTAAAAAGACCTATTTTAATAAAAGGTTCTAAAGTATTAGTTGGATTTAAAGTAGATGAGTGGGAAGAAATATAATTAAATCTTAAAGGGCGTTTAGAAATGAGCGCCCTTAAATTAAATAAATTTAATTAGGAGATAGGTATGATAGAGTGGAATTCTTGGAAATTTAGGACAATTGTAGTACTTATCATAGGTGTTGCATTTATAAAGTTTAATCAGATAGTGGACATGGGAAATAGAAAAATTGTTGAAGAGTATCTTCATGAAAAGTATACAGATAAGACTTTGTATATAAAAGATGAAGCAACTTATAGAAAAGGTGGAATGTATTTTATAGAATCCAAGGAAAATAAGGACAATAATTTTATAGTGATTTTAAACGATAAAAAAGTTAAGGATGATACATATAAAAAGGATGTAGAAAGTGGAAAGTCTACTATCTATAGATTAGAGAATGAAGTATCTAAAATATTGGGAAAAGATTTCGAATTTGATATTAACCATACTATACTAGGCGAGAATTTTGGAGGCGTTGGATTTAGAACTGAGGGCAAGAATTTTGTCGCATTGAACGGAGAGACTTTAGAAATTGTAGCGAATAAAGACTATGACATCCGAGATTTATTTGAAAAATATGGGATATTAACGTATAACAAAAAAGTTGATGTCTTAAATAGCAAAGAATTAGCCGATACAATATTGGAATTAAAGGAAAAACTTGCTGAAAAAAATTTGAAATTTAGCAGTGTGAGTGTAACTTTAAACAATGCTAAAAATTATGAAAAAATATCAAAAGAGGAAATAACTAACTGTAGAGTTGAAAATATTTCCTATGATGATATAGATGAAAACTTAGCTGATAAGCTTGAAAAGCTTATGGTGGTAAGTTATTACGAATAAATTTATCTGAAGATTAAAATAGAAAGGAAAGATATATGAAGAAGCTTTTAAAAAACGGAACTATTGTTACTGGAGATAAAGTAGTACAAGCTGATTTACTTATTGAAGATGAAAAAATAGTTGGAATTGGAAACTATGATGAGGCGGATGAAATATATGACGTCAAGGGAATGTATGTAATGCCAGGGGGGATAGATCCTCATACGCACATGGAACTTCAACAATCGCCACTATATAGGTCAGCTGACGATTTCTACACAGGAACTGTTGCTGCGGCAGTTGGTGGGACTACTACAATATTAGACCACATAGCTTTTGGACCTGAAGGAGCAAATTTACACTATTCAATTGACATATATAGAGAACTTGCCAAAAAGTCAGTCGTAGATTATGGATTTCACGGAGTTATTCAACACGTGGACGATGATATTTTAAAAGAATTGGACGAAATTGTAAGAAATGAAGGGATAACTTCTTTTAAAGCTTATTCAACTTATGGATATGCAATGACGGATATAGATTTCTACAGAATTTTAAAACAGATGAAGAGTTCTGGAGGTCTGTTGACAATACATTGTGAGAATGATTTACTTACAAAGTATTTGATTGAAAAAGCAATGGAAGCTGGTCATACAGATGTAAAATATTTTCCGGCGACAAGACCAAATGAAGCAGAGGCAGAATCTGTGGACACTCTTCTAAATTTATCTAAGCTTGTGGATGTGCCTGTATATATTGTGCATACTTCAGCTGGAGAATCTGTGGAGAGAATAAAATTATCAAAAGAGATGGGGCAGGAAGTTTATTCTGAAACTTGTACTCAATATTTAGTGTTGACTGATGATGTGTATTCTAAAGATGGAGCAAAAGAGGGGGTTAAGTACTTAATGCAACCTCCTCTTAGAAAAAAGAAAGACCAAGATATATTGTGGAAAGCATTAAAAGATGGAGATGTAGCTACAGTGGGTACTGATCATTGTCCATTTATCTATGCTACTGAAAAGTCAAAGGGAATTGAAAACTTTACTAACTCACCTGGCGGAGCTCTGGGAGTTGAAGAGAGAATAAAGATATTATTTTCAGAAGGTGTCTTAAAAGATAAATTAGATTTAAATACTTTTGTGGATGTTGTCAGCACAAATTCAGCAAAAATATTTGGTATGTATCCAGAAAAGGGGAGTTTAGAAATTGGAACAGACGCTGATATTATGGTAATAGATCCAAATAAAAATGAAAAGATAAGCGTTGATACGCAACATTCAGTGTGTGATTACAACACTTATGAAGGTTTGGAAGTCAGTTGTGGAATGCATTTAGTATTCTCAAGAGGAACTCTTGTCGCACAAGACGGAGAGTTTAAAGGAACTCGAGGATATGGAAAGTTTATTCATAGAAAAAATAGAAACTTATAATTAAGGCTCTATAATATCTGTTGGGGAGTAAATCTCTAACAGATATTTTTGTATAAAAAATTTGCACTTATATGCATTTAGTCCTAAACTTAAAATAACTAAAACCAAATTTAGGATGTGCATATAAGTGCAAAATAATAATATTATGAATTTGTTTGGT
>NZ_JAXDSS010000097.1:0-3968 GCF_034090345.1 Peptoniphilus sp.
TCATTTGAAGAATTGCAGAAGTTTTTAGAGTTTATGGCTCAAAAAGATATAAATGCAAATGATGTTTTAATAGCATTTGGCGGAGGAGTAATAGGAGATTTTGGCGGCTTTGCAGCGGGAGTTTATCGCAGGGGAATAGACTATATACAACTTCCTACGACACTGCTCTCACAAGTGGATTCATCAGTTGGCGGAAAGACGGCAGTAAACTTGAATGAAGGCAAAAATTTAGTGGGTCTTTTTAAACAACCGATAGCCGTCTATTGTGATCCGGAATATTTTAAGACACTTGAAGATAGAGATTTTAGCTCAGGAGTTGGAGAAGCAATAAAATATGGAGTCCTATTCGATAAAAATCTATTTGAAGAACTCAGCAGGGGAATAGATAAAAATCAAGATTTGAGCAATATAGTAAAGAGATGTGTTGAGTTGAAGAGAGACGTCGTAGAGGCAGATGAATACGACAATGGCAAGAGACAACTTTTAAATTTAGGACATACTATTGCTCACGCTATAGAGATTAAATCCGAATATGAAATAACTCACGGGAGAGCAGTTGCAATAGGGATGGCAATAATGGCACGAGCTTGTAAGAAAATTGGAATTTTTAAGGGTGATATAAGCGATATAGAAAATTGCCTTGAGAAAAATAATTTGCCGACAAAAACCAAATTTAACATAGATGAGCTATTTGAACTAATAGAGAGAGATAAAAAACGCAGGGGCTCATATATAAATGAAATATTAATTGAAGACATAGGAAGTTGCAACTTGAAGAAGCTTAGTTTTGGAGAGTTAAAAGAATTGATAAAAAAGGGAATGAAATGAAGATAAGTTCAAAAATATTAGAAGGCGAAGTGAAAGCCGTTCCTTCTAAATCTTATGCACACAGAGCTTTGATATGTGCAGCATTGTCGCAGGGAGTATCCACAATATATTTTGACAAGACCTCGGAAGATATAGAGGCAACTATATCTTGTCTTGAAGAACTTGGGGCAAGTGTTAAGAGATATTTAAATAGAGTGGAGATCAGGGGAATAACCTTAGGGGAATTCCCCAAAATTAACGTGCGAGAAAGTGGATCGACATTTAGATTTTTGTTGCCGATCAGCACAGTTTTATACGAAAGTATTGAATTTATCGGAGAGGGTAGACTTCCCGACAGACCGATTGCCGAATTGATTGAAGTCTTAAAAGCAAATGGAGTTGAATTTGACAGAGATAGGCTTCCATTTAGGACACATGGAAAGTTCAAAGCCGGGAAATATGAACTTGTTGGGAATGTGAGTTCGCAATACATCTCAGGGATTTTGATGGCGGCGAGCATAATGAACGAGAAATCAGAATTGAAATTGACATCGAGTTTAGAATCTAAAAACTACGTCGATATGACTTTACAAGTTATGAAAGAATTTGGCGCGAAAGTAAGTTTCAAAGATGATGTATATAAAATTTTGCCAACCGGATATAAATCACGAAAGTATAGAGTTGAAGGGGATTGGTCAAATGCGGCATTCTTTTTAGTTGCCGGAGCATTGGGAGGAAAAATTTCAATGTCAGATTTGAATGTAGAAAGTCTTCAGGGCGACAGAAAGATTTTAGATATACTGAGAGATTTTGGGGCTGAAGTTGAGATGGGAAACCGAGTCACAATAGAACCGAAATTTAGAAAAAATATAGAAGTAGATTTGAAAGATGTACCAGATTTACTTCCAATCTTGTCGGTTTTGGCAACTTCAGTAAATGGAGGAGTGTCTAAATTTTATAACGGAGGAAGGCTTAGATTAAAAGAGAGTGACAGATTGAGTTCAACTGCTGAAATGATTAGGAACTTGGGCGGGAAAGTTGAAGAGAGAGAAAGTGAGCTGTTAGTCTATGGAACAAGCGGACTCTCAGGTGGAGAAGTCGACTCATATAATGACCATAGAATAGCCATGGCAAGTAGCATTGCTTCAATTATAAGTGGCGGAGAGATATACTTAAGTGGAGCAAGTGCAGTAAACAAATCTTATCCCAAGTTCTATGAAGATTTTAAAAAATTGGGAGGTGAATATGAGCTCTAGTTTTGGAAAGAATATAGTGGTTACAATATTTGGGGAGTCTCATGGTCATTATATAGGAGTGGTCATAGATGGGTTGCCAATTGGAACACAAATTGACATGGAAAAATTAAATGAGTTTATGTCGAGAAGAGCACCCGGGAAAAACAGATTTGGAACTAAACGAAAAGAGAGAGATTTACCAAAATTTGTAGCAGGAGTTCAAGATGGAAAGATAGTTGCAAATACAATATGTGCAATTATAGAAAACAGTGATCAAAGGTCATCAGATTATGAGCAGTTTAAAGACACTCCGCGACCTTCCCACGCAGATTATGTTGCATATGTAAAATATGGAACTGAAATGGATATGAGAGGCTCAGGTTCATTTTCAGGCAGACTTACAGCACCGCTCTGTATAGCCGGTGGAATTGCAAAACAAATATTGGAGAAAAAAGGAATAGAAGTGCAGTCTCATATAAGTTCCATAGGGGGAATAAGAGATGTTGAGATTGACTATGCGAAGCCGGATATGGAAGCCTTAAAAGAATGCGAGAAAAAAGAGATTCCTGTAATTTCAGAAGAAGTTTCAGAAAAAATTAAACAATGCATAGAAAAAATACGAAAAGAAGAAAACTCAATAGGAGCAGAAATAGAATGTTTTGCAACAGGAGTGCCAATAGGCCTTGGAGAACCGAACTATGACAGTTTTGATGCAGTGCTTGCCAAACTTGTATTCTCAGTGCCGGCAGTGAGAGGTTTTTCATTCGGAGCCGGTTTTGATGCAGTCTCCATGACCGGAAGAGAACACAACGATGAATATGAATTGAATGATGGAGTTAAGACCACCACAAATAATGCGGGTGGAGTTGTCGGGGGGATAACCAACGGAATGCCCATAGTTTTTAAAACGGCAATAAAGCCGACAGCTTCCATAGGTTTGAGCCAACGCTCATTTTCAATATCGGAAAATGTCGAGAAAGATTTGGAAATAAAGGGAAGACATGACCCTTGTATAGGTATTAGAATACTGCCGGTTATAGAGTCCGTTTGTGCATTGACTATCTTAGATTTTATGGAGAATTAAATGGAATACGGATTGCTCGGAGAAAAATTGGGACACAGTTTTTCAAAAGAAATACACAATTTAATAGGAAAATACCAATACGATTTATATGAAAAGAAAATAGATGAGATAGATGATTTTTTGAAGAGTGGCATAGACGGATTTAATGTCACCATTCCATATAAAATAGAAATTATGAAATATTTAGACGAAATAAGTCCAATTGCAAAAAAGATAGGGTGTGTAAATACTGTATACAAGAAAGATGGAAAGTGGACAGGAGACAACACAGACTACTTTGGATTTAAATACACATTGGAGAGTTTGAATGTGGAAATATCTTCGGCGATAATACTTGGAGATGGGGCTACATCTAAGACGGTAGCTACAGTTCTTGAAGATAAGAAAATTGAATTTCAGAAGATATCTCGAAAAGAAACTCCTTATTATTCTCAGATAGAAGAATTTTTAAACGTTGAACTCATTGTGAATACAACGCCGATTGGAATGTATCCAAACAATGGAGAAAACTTGATATCAATCAAAAATTTTAAAAATTTAAAAGGTGTGATAGACGTAGTGTATAATCCATTGATAACATCGCTTTTATTTGAGGCAAGAGAGATGGGCATTCCACACTCAAATGGACTTATGATGTTGGTAGCGCAGGCCGTTAAGGCGGCTGAAATATTTACAGAAACTAAAATCGACAACATACGTGAAATCACAAGTGAGATGATGAAACAAGGGAATATTGTTTTAGTTGGGATGCCCGACTCCGGAAAGAGCAGTATTGCTCCTTTGATAGCTGAAAAAATGAGTAGAGAGTTTGTAGATTTAGATTTGGAAATTGAAAAATTTAG
>NZ_JAXDSS010000107.1:0-3733 GCF_034090345.1 Peptoniphilus sp.
ATGAGGACTATAATATACTATTGGTACACAGCCCAAAACAATTTTTAGAAAAGGTAAGACCATACGATTTGGTATTAAGTGGTCATAAACATGGTGGACAAGTGAGATTACCTTTTTTAGGTCAAGTATTAGACCATGGGCCCAAACTTTTCCCCAAATATTCAATGGGTTTATATAAGATAGGAGAAACTATTTTATATATAGATTCAGGCCTTGGACAAAGTATATACCTTAGAATTTTAGATAGAGTATCTTATACTCAAGGAACTATAGGAGGAGATCTGTATTAATCTTTTATTAGTAGCGGTAGTTTTATTACTTGCACTGTTCGCAGTTAGAATATCTAATTTTTCAGGCGTTCCATCGTTGTTGCTGTTCATTTTTCTGGGAATAGCATTTAATTTAATGGGATTTAAATTTAACAATTTTGAAATTTCAAATAATATAGCCACATTGTCGCTTATGATTATAATGTTCTATGGTGGGTTTAGTACAAATTGGAATATGGGCAAGCCTGTTTGGAAAGAGAGTGCTGTTTTAAGTACAATAGGAGTCTTTTTAACGGCGATATTTACGGGGCTTTTTTGTCACTATATACTGAAGTTTAAAATGTTAGAGGCAATGCTCTTAGGCTCTGTTATAGCTTCTACAGACTACGCCAGCGTTTCATCTATATTGGTATCAAAAAACTTAAATTTTAAATACTCTACAGCACCACTTTTAGAACTTGAAAGCGGCTCTAATGACCCTACAGCTTATACAATGACATTTGTTTTTATTTCATTAATAGCGGGGCAACAAATTGCAGTTCCAATTATAGTTTTAAAACAAGTAGGCTTTGGAATTTTAGTAGGTTTTGGTTTTGGAGTAGTTGTAAAAAATTTAATAGATAGAATACATTTTGATGAAGACGGATTGTTTACAGTATTTATAGCAGCAACTATGATAGCGACTTATTCTGTGGCAGTTTTAATTGGAGGGAATGGATACTTAGCTATTTATTTATATGGAATATATTTAGGCAATCAACAATTTCTTAGAAAGAGAGATGTTGTATTTTTCTATGACGGGCTTGGAGGTTTAGTTCAAATAGGACTTTTCTTTTTGTTAGGTCTTTTATGTAATGTGAGACATTTAATTTCAGTTTTTCCAGTAGCTTTGATTATAATGTTGTTCATAACATTTGTTGCAAGACCGGCAAGTGTACTTGCGCTTATGAAACCTTTTAATTTGAAGAATACTCAGATAAGTATAATTTCAATTGCAGGTCTTAGAGGAGCAGCAGCAATTGCATTTGCAATAATGGTTGTAAATAGCAAAGTGAAGATTTCCATAGACATATTTCACATAGTTTTTGTAATTTGTCTTTTGTCATCTTTCATACAGGGCTCGTTGATGCCATGGGTGTCTAAAAAATTAAATATGTTGGAATATACTGATACAGTACTTAAGAATTTTAATTTTTATCAAGACAAGTCGGATATAGGTTTTATACAAACTAAGATAGAAAAGGGGTCAAAATGGAATAATATTCCGCTTAAAGATTTCAACTTAACTTTTAATGTGATAGTTGCAAAGAT
Organism: Peptoniphilus sp.; assembly: GCF_034090345.1. GTDB lineage: Bacteria > Bacillota > Clostridia > Tissierellales > Peptoniphilaceae > Peptoniphilus. The sequence goes on from NZ_JAXDSS010000107.1 coordinate 1,581, forward strand.
AGAAAGAGAAGGAAAAACTATAGTTCCAAACGGAGAGACTTTAATAAAAGAAGGAGACATTGTAGTTTTAGGCGGAAAAAGTTATTTTGATACGACCGGTTCTAATCTTACTGAAATGACTTTATCTAAAGGGCATAAGTGGGTTGGAAAGAAGATTAAAGAATTAGAATTTAAAGAAAAACAATTAATAGTAATGTTACAAACTTCAGGTAACAAAATAATCGTACCAAATGGAGAAACTTATCTTTTAGAAGGAGATAAAGTTGTAATTTTAAAGCAAAATAAGAAAAAGGCTCAAATTAAAAAATAATTTGGGCCCTTTTTTGTTAATGAAAATTATTTAATTACACTTTCTATTAAAAGTAAGTTTGTAAGTCCGCCAACTCCATTTGGAACGGGACTATAAGCTTGAATTTTGCCTTGAACATCAGCTGAGTTTAAATCGCCTGTAAATCTTCCATCAGCATTTTTAGTTATTGCAATGTCAATTACTATTGCGTCTTCTCTAAAATAAGTTGAATCTAAAAATTCACTTTCACCAACAGCGGTGAATATTATATCCGCTTTTAAGGTATGCTCTTTTAGATTTTTTGTTTTTATATGAGCTATCTCAACAGTAGCAAACCTATTTAGAAGTAACATCGCAAGTGGTTTTCCAACTACATTTGAATGGTTAATTATCAAACAATTTTTGGACACGACATCTATTCCATAGTAGTCAATGAGTTCAATTGAAGCCTTAGGCGCAAGTGGAATAAAACCTGATGTATCACCTGAATATAATTTAGCTTTGTTAATTGGATTCATACAATCTACATCTTTTTCAGGTGCGATTAAGCGGTCTAACTTATCTTCGTCAACTGAAGTTGGTATAGGTCTAAAAATCAAAATACCGGTAACAGATGAATCAGCATTTAGTTTTTCAAGGTCAGAATATGCTTTTTCAGGAGTAGTATCTACGACAACAACATCTAAATTTACTTTGGAAGCTGTAGATTTAATACCCTTTAAATAAGCGTTGTTTCCAAAATTTTCTTCTAATCTAAGAATTGCAAGCTTACTATTTGAAGTAGAATATTTTTTTAAATTTTTAAGTTTTTCCTCATAGAGAGGTTTTGAATATAATATTTTGGTCATTAGTCACCTCTATATAATATTGTTCCAAAGCAACTTAGTTATGTCAATAAAAAAATCCTTCAATTGAGAAGGATTAAACTAATTGCATTAAGTGTTGAATTAACAAACTAACTGTTGCAATAGCTGACCAACAACAGAAGCCGAGGATTATAGCTTTACCACCAGTTTTTATAATGTTTACAATATCGGTGCTAAGGCCAATACCTGCCATAGCCATAGTGATAAAAAACTTAGATAAAGTCTTTAGCGGTTTAAAAAATGCAGGTGAAGCTCCCATTTGTATTGAAACTGTAGTTACTATACTAGCAAGAATAAAGAATAATACGAAGTATGGGAAAATCTTTTTTATACTTACAGAACTGTTAGAGTTCTTTTCTTTTTTTAATCTGATAAAAGCAAGAGTTAAAACTATTGGTATGATAGCTAAAGTTCTTGTAAGTTTAACTATTGTAGCAGTTTCAAGAGTGTTGGCACCTGCGTGTATTCCGTCCCAAACAGTTGCCGCGGCAGTTACAGATGAAGTGTCGTTGATTGCAGTACCTGCAAAAAGTCCAAAGCCATTGTTAGATAGACCTAAGTATTCTCCAAAGCTTGGGAAGATGAGTGCTGCAAGTATATTGAATAAAAATATTACAGAGATTGCCTTTGCTATTTCTTCATCTTCAGCTTCAATAACTGGAGCAGTAGCAGCAATTGCAGAACCACCACAAATTGATGAACCAACACCAACTAAAATTGCGGTATTAGATTGAATTCTTAAAACTTTTTGTAATACATAAGCCACTATTAAAGAAGTTAGAATAGTAGATATAATTATTGGTAGAGAAGTAGCTCCAACTTTAATTACATCAGATAAATTCATTCCAAAACCTAAGAATACGACTGCCAATTGTAATATGTACTTTGAAGTAAATTTGATACCCAGTTGAGTAGAATTTTTTTCTTTATAGAATAAACCGATTAACATACCAACTAAGATTGCAAATACTGCACCACCTATAAGTGGATATTTTCCA
>NZ_JAXDSS010000110.1:0-7703 GCF_034090345.1 Peptoniphilus sp.
AGTCTATTTAATTAGTGATAACAATTGGTCTGAGGGTTCTATCTCATAAGCTTTTTTGAAATATATTTTATATTTTTCATCTTTTAAATTGTAATATAGCAGTCCCAAATTATAATTTAATGTATAGCTTCTTTCAAACTCTTTTAATCCTTCCTCATACCAATATATTGACTTGTCTATGTTTTCTAAAGCTACATTCACTAGAGCAGCATGGTTATAGTATTCTTCTCTATTATTTATTTCCAATACCTCTTCTATAAGTGCATTTGCTTCTTCATAATAACCTAAGTGGTAATTAATAATACTCTTATAATATATAACCTTGTCGAATTCGTAATAAGACTTACTTATTTTGTTAAATGCATTTTCAGCTTCTTTGAATTTCCCATATCTTAAATAGGCTTCTCCCTCTTCCATTCGTGCATTGTCTTCTATTTCTTCCAAATTTATACGAACTTCATTTTTCAATTCTTCATTTCCTTCATAATTTAGAAACTTTTTGAAGTATAACATAGCTTTTAGATAATTTTTCAGTCCGGCATTAAGATATCCTAGTTTATAAAATGCCAAAGGATATTCTTCTTTCTTATTGATTTCTTCATATCCCTTTAGTAGCTTAGCTATTATACTTTGTTTTTCTTCATCTTCAAGGCTATATAAATTTTGATTGTATATCTGTTCTAATACCCCTAGTCTTGTAAAATATAAATCTGAATCATATTCAAACAACACATCTTGTGCATTTAAATAGATATAGCTTTCTATTAGCTTTCCATTATCCAAGTAATATTTTGACAAATACAGAATGTAATCTTTTAAATTAGAATGTACATTTGCAGTTATTTCCTTGTATTCTTCCCTATATTTAAAATCCGGCTCTATGCCAAGTAAAAAAACTATTCCCTCTGTAACTCTTAAAAGGTCAAATTCTTCTTCTAGTTTTCCCGATTGAATGCCTTCTAATAGGCTTGTCATTTTAACCGGGAGGGGTATTTCCTTTTTTATCTCAATGTTTTTTACTTTTACCGTATTTTTTAATTCTATAAATACCACATCTTTAATTTTTTCTTTTATTTTTTTTTCTATCAATCTAATCCACCCATATATGCTCTTTTTCTCATTGTTGATTTTGAAAGTATATTAAATAAAGCTCCTCTAAATACTGCATAGAAAGAAGTTATTAATTCTACAATTATGAACGCTACATTATTCACTGACATATATCCTATTCCCATAGGTATATTAACTACATTAGAAATCAAACTAAAAACAACACTTATATTTGTCAATACAAGCACTACTCCCAGATAAGCTATAAGAGGAAGTATCCAATGAACTAAATTCTCTTTCATAAAATTAGCTGAATATGAATATGCATCAATATAGTTTTCTCCTCTTATATAGATTGTCTCTGCTATAGGATTAAACACTATAAAAATTATAACTGTCAATAGAAATAAAATCGTTGTTTCAAGTCTCATTATATTAGAGATAATAAACATTATAAATAGAACTGAATAAATCGCCATGAAATTTCTTGTGAAAGAACTTTTAAAATTCCTAAAACTTATTTTTCCAAACGCATTTAAATCAGATAGTATTTCATAATAACTTGATAGTATTAACACTCCAACTATCGGCACAATAAATCCATAAGCAAGTCCACTTATGCCACTTGCAAACCCTGCAACAAGTCTATTTGCTAAATAATAAAGAACTGAATATGCTCCAGGCACTATTAGCATTATAGGATTATTTTTTAATCTGCTGACTGTTTCTCTAAACGCTTTTGAATATACCATTTTTAAATCATCTAATAACAAAATATCACCTCTTTTAATATTTAATATATCCTTTGTAGAACTTATTTTCAATAGAAGTTATAATATAACAATGGAGGTAGTTATGAAAAAATTTAAATTGTCATATTTTGTGTTTATTTTCTTATTGATTTTAAACTCAAATGTGTATGCAAAGGAAGTTTTACGAGAAGAGTTCAGCCCTGGTGCTACTCGAGTTAGTCATGATGTAACCTATCAAAATAAAAACGTTAAAGTGGAAGTAATTGAGCTTGATTTAAACAATCCTTATCTTAATTTAAAAGTTGTTGCAGGAGATGGTAAATACACTCAACGTGCCACTGTATCGTCAATGGCAAAAAGAACTAATGCCAACGCTCTTGTAAATGCAGATTATTTTAATATGTTACTTCAAGGTGCTCCTGATAACGCTTCAATTATTGACGGAAGATTGGTGAGCTCTCCAAGTGTTTATACAGACCGTCATACTTTAGGTATTACGTCTGATAACAGAGCCATAATAGATACAACTTACTTTGAAGGTAAAGTTATAGCACAAAATAATGTATCTTATCCTATTGATGGTCTTAATAGATCTTACTACTGGTATGATGGTACAGGAGAATATTCACACGAAAATAAAATTCAAGTTTACAATGACTTTTGGGCTTCTGCTTCAAGAGGCGAAAAGAAAAATAGCGAAGTATTGGTAAATTCTGATGGAACTGTTGAAGCGATTTCTCAAGGTAAAAATTTCGATTTTGCTGTTCCTGATGGAAAACAAATTTTACAAGTCGACGGTCAAGCTTTAAATTTTATAAACACTAACGTAAAAGTTGGAGATAAAATTAAAGTAGACTATAAAATCACTCCTAACTATGATTTCAAATTTATGGTTGGTGGGCATGCTCTATTGGTAAATAACGGACAAGCTGTAAAATATACAAAAGACATAAATGTACTTGGCGGAAGAAGAGCTAGAACTGCCGTTGGAATTTCTGCAGATGGCAAAAAAATATATTTAGCTGCTGCTGAGGGAAGAACTTCTCGTTCTGCGGGACTTACTCTTGGTGAGTTGTCAGATTTTATGATTTCAATAGGGTGTAACAAAGCTGTAAACCTTGATGGTGGCGGTTCAACTGCAATGTTTCTTAAAGAACTTGGTAGTCAAACAGGAAGTAGAGTTATAAACCCCGAAAAAAATTCTTCTGAAAGAAAAGTTGTATCAGGTATAGGAATTTTTAACACTTCTCCTGCTACTGGAGTGCCTAAGGGAATAAAATTCAAAGGTCCTGATTCAATCTTAGTTGGAGAAAGCGCACTATATGATGTTGTCGGTGCTTGGGATGAAAATTTACACCCTATTGATATATCTTCTTGGACTTATCAATATGATAGTAGTAATAATGAAAGCGCTAAATTCTTTGGTTCTTACCTATTAGGTCTCAATCCAGGTAGTGTAACTGCTACTTTAACTACATCAAACGGATTGACATCTACAAAGGAAATTACCGTTAAAGGATTTGATGAAATTGTAAAACTAACTGCTAAAGTTGATAAAAAGAGAATAGCTGATGGTGAAACTCTAAATGTCACTACAGAAGCTAAATTGAAAGATGGTAGGACAATAGTGCTTAGTCCTAAAGTTGTGGAGTATTCAATTGACGGCTTTGTTGGAAACTTTGATGAAAACGGAAATTTAACTGTATCTTCTACAGCTGACCTGTATAAGTCTGAAATTACAATTAAAGTTGGAGATAAAACTTCAACCACTACCATCTATGACTCATCATCAAAAATTATTGAAATGACAATTGGCAAAAAAGATTATTCTATAAATTCAGAAAAGAAAAAAATGGACACTGTGCCATTTGTTCAAGATTCAAGGACATTGGTTCCTGTAAGATTTGTAGCTGAAGCAATAGGAGCTCAAGTTGAATGGGATTCTGAAAACCAAGTAGTTAAGATAGCAAATAATGATTCTGTAATTACTTTAAAAGTTGGCGAAAATACTTACTCACTTAATGGTAAAACTTCTGAAATGGACACAAAATCCATAATTAAAGATTCCAGAACATTTATTCCTATAAGATTTGTAGCTGAAGCTCTTGGATTAAATGTTGAATACAATGATACCGATAAAATCGTTACATTAGTTGATCTTAAATAAACTGAATAAACAAAAAGGAGTTGTTGCAAAATGCTCAATCGAGTAGGATAGGGATTTGAATAATCCCCCGTCCTCTCACACCACCATGCATACCGTTCGGTACACGGCGGTTCTTTAGTTTCGACATACTTACAAATAATAGCCAGTTAAGGGCATATCAATATCCAAGACTGGCTATTTCTTTGTTTGCAATGGCATGATTTAGCACTAATGTTATAAATGTTAGTATTAAAATGTATATAAATGATTAAATAAAATGTACAGTTTACCGCAGACTTCCTTCAGATTACACCTCACAATGGCACCGTTGCTTACGCTAACAGTTGGCACTACCCCAGCTATACCGGGTGCATGAAAGAAGGAGTTTTACATATAAGTATGATAAATACTCTAAAATGAAAAAATATTTTATTACATTATATTTTAAATTTGATCTTTTGTTTTAATTACCGTTACTAAAAATGTCTGTTTTTATATATTAATGATAGACTCAACATTCCAAATAGTAATTATCTATAATAATGTTTCCTACCCTAATAAGGATTGATTTAAAGCACTCCCGCTTTTTCAAAATGCTTTTTTAATATTTTCATGGAGATAAATGCTCCCAGTAAACTTGTGATAACTGTTAAAGCTACCATTGAACCATACATTCCCCATGAACCCATAAATTGTAAATATTGTTGTAATGCCTCATCTGTCAAATGTAAAATCTCTTTCCTTTGCACAAAGTATTCTCCGTGTGATATATACATCGGCAATGTAAATAGAGCGGATTGTAATGTTGAACCAATTACATATGGTATTACGATTGATATTTTGTCTTTATATTTCATCTTTGAAGCTACAATTTCTGCAATAAGCCATCCTAAAATTGAAAGTCCTACCCCAATTCCGTTTGCTGCCATAAACCCCGGTAATACAATAATTGTTCCCATAATAAGAAAAACACCGGGTTTCCTTACTTTTGATACCAAAAGCATGAATGCTATTGATACAAAAAACAATGTAATAGGAATATTAGCTACTGTTCCAAAAAGTGTAAGTGCTGCTAATGCTCCTGTAACAAAGAAAATGAGCAGTGCAACCGCACCAAAAATTCCGATAAAAATAAAATCTTTGGCATTCAGTTTATTTGTCTTTTTATTTGTTTTCATAATTTTCCTCCTAAAAATCATTTATTATTGAAACTGCAAGTAAAACAATACACCCACGGCAATCACCGTAAATAAAGTGTATGCCGCATCAATCTTTGTAAATTTTAACGGATAAATATTTGTTCTGTTTCTATAATTTTCGATTCCTCTAAGCAGTACCGAAGTTGACAGTTCTTCAGCCACTCGAATACTCCTAAATAAAATGGGAACAATCATAAATTCCAGCGATCTGACAGGATGAATAAAAAACTGTATTCCGGAAGTCTTAACCCCTCTAATTTTTAAGCTGTCTTTTAAGTATCCATAATCTTCTTTCAATATTGGCATATATCTGCATATAACAATAAAAGGAATTGCAATTACATTTGGAAATTTCATTGTTTGCATAGCAGATATAACATACGGCATTGAAGTATTTTTCTTCAAAAATTCAATCATCATCATGGAAATTGAAAACTTCTGAACAAAATAGCTTATTGAAACAATTGTTAATGCCAATGTAGTATTGGGAATATGGTGAATATAAAACATCAATCCGGCAATTATTATATAAATCAAACTATATAAAACACATTCCCGATATGCTTTTGAGGTTATTAAATATATGTTGCAAATAAGCAGTAAAATATGCGATGATAACGGCTTGTTGACAGCAAGTCCAAGCAAGATGAAAATAAACACAATTCCAAGAACGGTTCTTGGATCTAATTCTTTTTTTACATTCATTTTCATCACCTGCCTTTACTCAAAAGTTTCCAAAGTTTCTTCTTTGTATCATTATTTAATTTAAAATCAGCCTCTACACTTCCATTTTGGAAATAAATAATTCTATTGCATACAGACAATAAGAACTCATAATCATGAGAGATTACAAACAAGGCTTTATCAGCATCGGAAATTTCCAGAATGCTTTTAGATACCAAATCCATCGAATTTTTGTCTAACCCACTCGTAGGTTCGTCAAAAAATATCACTTTACTCTCGCTACTTACCGCAGTTGCAATTGTCAATCTTTGCTTCTGTCCTCTTGACAGCGTCATTGGATGTCTATCCTCAAAATCCGAAATTCCAAACTTTGATAAAATCCTATTTTTCTCCTCATCTGTAAGTTTTTCGTTAGATTTTCCAATGCTGAGTTCTTCCTTTACACTTCCTGCAAAAAGCTGAAAATCAGAATCCTGCATAACGAAATAGACCTGACCTAATCTTTTTTTATGAGTGTATTTTTCTCCTTGTATAAAAATATCTCCACTTTTTTCCTTTAACAACCCTGCACAAAGTCTGCCAAAAGTTGTTTTACCGACTCCATTTTCACCTATAATCCCTATAATTTCATTGCCAAATGCAGTGATTGATATATCTTTTAGGATGCTGCCATTTTCTGTTTTGGTATGAAAGTATGAGAGTTTGTCAACTTTCAATATAGGCGTTTCCTCTATCTTAGGCTGATTCTGATTGATAACTTCCAAATCATTCAAATATAAATTTCTAATATCTTGATGTTTCTTCTGTATGTCCATTAGATATCCGGAGGCATATTCTCCCACAATTTCCCCTTCATTAAGCACAAAGAGGCGATCCAATAACTCCGTAAGATAAAACAATCTATGCTCCAATACGATTATGGTTTTTCCAATCTGCTTCAGCTCTCTCAAAATATCCCTTAAATCAAAAATGGATTGTATATCTAAATTCGCAGTAGGTTCATCAAATAAATAGATATCCGGCTCTATTGCATAACACGATGCAATTGCCACTTTCTGTTTTTCCCCACTGGATAACTTAAAAATACTTTTTTCGTTTAAATGTTCTATGCCGAAAACTCGTAAACTGTTTTTAACCCGCTGTTTTATCTCGTCTTTGTTCAATCGCATATTACTTAAACCAAAAGCAACTTCGTTGAATGAATCCAACATAAAAAACTGACTTCTCGGATCTTGAAATACAGTACCTACCTTATTACCTATTTGTGAAAGCTCCAAATCACGGATACTCTTTCCATTAATATATACTTCACCTGTTAAAGTGCCTTCATAACGATGTGAGATAAGTCCGTTAATTACCGAACCAAGAGTGGTTTTACCACTACCGCTCTTACCTGTAATAACAATAAACTCTCCCTGTCTTATATCTAAGTTTATGTTATCAAGAATTTTCTCATTAGAGCTTATATTGTACGAAATATCCTTAAGTACTATCATCGCTATACCTCGTACTGAGCTTTCCATAATTTTGTATAGTATCCTTGCTTTTCTAAAAGCTCTCCGTGTTTTCCTTTTTCAAGCAATCTTCCTTTTTGGAATACAAGAATCTGATCTGCCTTTTGAATTGTTTTTAAATGATGAGCCACTACAAGTACAGTTCTATTCTTTGCAAGTTCTGTAATAGCATCTTGTATCAAAGATTCATTTACAGGATCAACATTACTTGTCATTTCATCAAGAATTAAAATAGGTGCATCCTTTAGAAAGGCTCTTGCAATAGATATTCTTTGTCTCTGTCCACCTGAAAGAATCCCACCATTTTCTCCAATATCAGTTTTATAACCTTTTGGTAAACTCATAATGAAATCATGTA
>NZ_JAXDSS010000104.1:0-3335 GCF_034090345.1 Peptoniphilus sp.
AAATTGAGGTATGTTGTGAATTATGTAGGAATAGATATAGGCTCAACGGCAAGTAAAGTAGTCATTTTTGATGAAGAAAAGAGTACTATATTGAATAAAAAAATTATGCCCAGTGGTTGGAATAGTAAGGAAACGGGAGAAGAAATCAAGAAGTGGCTTGAAAGCTTAGGATATAAAAAAAGTGCTTTAAAGATAGTGGCAACAGGATATGGTAGAGTCAGTGTGCCATATGCTGATAAGACTATAACTGAAATAACATGCCATGGGAAAGGAACTAGTTATTTACATAATGGTGATACAACTGTCATAGATATAGGTGGGCAAGATACAAAGATAATAGTCCTAAAAAATGGACAAGTTATGGATTTCATAATGAATGATAAATGTTCTGCCGGGACTGGAAAGTTTTTGGAAGTTATGGCAAATCGTTTAGGGATTAATCTGAATGAGATGTTTGAGCTTGCGGAGAATGGAACACAAGTTAAGATATCATCAACTTGCACAGTTTTTGCAGAATCGGAAATCATTTCTCTAATGGGGAAGGGGACTTCTAAAGAAGATATTGCAGCAGGAGTTGTGAATTCGATATGTGCAAAGGTGGTTGCTCTTGTTAATAAAAAACAAAAGAGCGACTCATATTTTCTAACTGGAGGATTTTGTGAAAGTGATTATGTCATAGATGAGTTATCAAAGAGACTAGGAGTAGAAGTAACTTCACACAAAGACGCAAGATTTGCGGGAGCTATAGGAGCGGCATTATTGGCATGAGTGTTTGGAGAAAGCGAAAATTAAAAACGTATGAAGATTTGCCGGAGCTAAGACGGCAGGCATTTGTAGATTGTATAATGAATAAATCTTTGGAAGATAGTATTGTTGGCATTTTTGGAAATGTAAATGAGCCTTTGATTTATGCTTATGGTTTACACACAGTGCCCATAGAGGGATTGGACTCACATATATTCTCTTTTGGAGAGTATGATGGTTGTGATTTGGTAAAGAGTACGATGATTTATTTAAAAACTGAAAAATGTCCATTGTTATTTTCAGCCAAAATGTATGTAGTAGAAGATTTTTGTGACCATTTTATAGAGAGTTTGCAGGGTGAAACTGAAAAACCAATTTGTGTGTACAGAAATGAAGATGAATTGAAGTTGATTTTAGAGGAAGTTTACAAAAGAGAGTATTCAAAAGAGCTGCATGAGATTGCAATTGAAGAGTTTAAGAAAATGGACTTAGCTTTGAATAAATTACATATAAGTAATTTATCGGGTAGAGAAATATTTGAAGTAGAATTCTTTTCAAGATACTTGATAGACATAGAAGAGAGAAGAAAATTTTTAGAAGAAACAGTTGAAAAGTTAGATTTGTATGACTGGGATAGAATCACAGTGACAGCAGTATGTCCAGGTGGAATTTATAGAGCAATCGATAGTGATTTGAATACTATACGATATGGAATTAAGAGAGATATAGATAATCCGATATTTACGTGTAAGGGTTGTTTTATGGGAAAAATTAAATTTAATTATTAAGAGGAGTTAATAATGGCAGATAATAAAAAAATGTGGGAAGAACTTGGGATGGATGTTGAAACTCATGATTTATTGTGTGAAGCATTGCCTCAAGCTTTTGGAGATGTATATTTAAGTCAAGAAAAAAGACCGCAAAAGATGGATTATTTCAATATGGTTGTGGCAGACATACACGGAATTCGTCCGTCAGAGTTAGTTGAATTTCAAAAGAATAATGGAAAAGTTGTGGGAAGTTTTTGTATACACGTTCCGGATGAAGTTGTCTTAGCTGCGGGTGCAATAGCCACCGGTCTTTGCAGTGGTTCGCAGTTTTGGGTTCCGGGGGGAGAAAAAGTTTTGCCAACGGCTACTTGCCCATTGATAAAGGCTTCTTTAGGAGCAAGGTTTGATAGAACTTGTCCGTTTTTTAGTATTTGTGATTTGTTCGTAGGTGAAACAACTTGTGATGGAAAGAAGAAAGCATGGGAAATTTTATCCGAAGATGCACCAATGCATATAATGGACATACCTCAAATGAAGAGAGAACAAGATTTTGTAAAATGGGAAAATGAAATTAAAAATTATATGGAGGTATTGGAAGAATTAACAGGAAATAAAATTACAGAAGATACTTTGTATGATGCAATTCTAACTGTAAATAATAAGAGAAGAGCACTTCAAAGATTAAATGAATTTAGAAAACTTGAGAATGTTCCAATCAGTGGCAGAGACGCACTGCTTATTCATCAAATAGCATTTTATGATGACCCTAAGCGATTTGCACAAATGTTAAACACGCTATGTGATGAATTAGAAGAGAGAAAGAAAGACAATGTATCTGTTTATGAAAAGGGAACTAAGAGAATTTTATTGACTGGTACGCCACTATCAATTCCAAATTGGAAGATACATCAAATTATCGAGACATCCGGTGGTGCAGTTGTATGTGAAGAAATGTGTACAGGAGTTAGATATTCTGAAGCATTAGTTGATGAAACGAAGGGAAGCATGGATACAATGGTTAAAAATTTAGCTGACAGATATCTTGGTCATATAAATTGCGCTTGTTTCACTCCTAATAGAGAAAGAATTGATGATATAATCAGATTGGCTAAAGAATACAACGCAGATGGTGTAATTGATTTGAATTTAAAATTCTGCAACATATATGATACAGAAGGATATTTTGTAGAAAAGGCTATGCAAGAAGCCGGAATTCCGTGCATAGGAATTGAAACAGATTATACAGATGAAGATGCTGAGCAACTAAAGACAAGAATAGGAGCTTTTATAGAAATGCTCAGCTAATTGAGGGCTAGATGAAAAAAATAAGACACTATGTTTTAATGCCAAATTCTAAAGAGGCAATGACACTATATCAGAAAATGCAAGAAGCGCAAATTAAATCTACAGTTGCTCCGACACCAAGAGAGGCGGACCATTGTTGTGGAGTTTGTATCTTGTATGATGAAGCTTCAAAAAAGGACAAAATATTAGAAATTGCCAAAAAAAATGACTTGGAAATAGATTGTTTTTGGGACATGGAAAATAAAGATGATCCAAATAGAAATAAGTTTTGTTAAGAGAGCGTATCAGAAATTTTCTGATACGCTCTTTAAATTAAGTTATTTTTTATCTACTCTGTTTAAAGTTAGTTCAAAATTGAAATCTTTATCTGAATCTGATTTTGATTTTGAAGTAAGTTTTATTGTATCGTTTGATTCGATTAGCTCAGATTTACCTTTTTCAAAATCAAAATCTGAAAAGAATTCATAAGATGAAAGTAGAGCTGACTTTCCATCTAAAACACTTACAAGGCGAGGA
>NZ_JAXDSS010000027.1:0-6943 GCF_034090345.1 Peptoniphilus sp.
TGCAAGATTTTATGATCCTCAAAGTGGAGAAATTTTCATTGGTGGAATTAATATCAAAGAATACGATAAGCAAACTTTAATGAATAAAATTTCCTTTGTATTTCAAAATTCAAGACTTTTTAAAATGAGTTTAAGAGACAACCTGCTTATAGGAAAAGAAGATGCAACTGATGAAGAAATAGAACAGGCACTTTTAGATTCAGGTTCAAAAGATATAGTTGATAATTTAAAAGATGGTTTGAATACTGTTTATGGAACAAAAGGAACATATTTTTCCGGAGGAGAAGCTCAAAGACTTTCCATAGCAAGAGCATTTTTGAAAAATGCCGATCTTTTAATATTAGATGAAGCAACTGCTTTTGCGGATCCTGAAAATGAACATATAATACAAAAATCTTTTAAAAAACTTTCTAAGGACAAAACGTCCCTTATGATTGCACACAGGCTTTCGACTGTTGTAGATGCAGATAGAATATTAGTAGTCGATAAAGGGAAAATAGTTGAAGAAGGCAAACATGAAGAATTATTAAAGAAAAATGGAGAATATAAAAAGCTTTGGGATGAGTATCAAAGAGCGGTTAGCTGGCAGATAGGAGGTCAAAATGAATAGATATTTCATGAAAAAATATGCTATGTCAGAGAAGGGGGCAAGTAACCTTTCTAAAGCAATTTTTTCTCGTACGATTTTAAACTTTACTAAGCTATTTCCGCCAATGATTGCTTTTTCTTTTTTATTCCAATATTTAGGTGGATCTGAAGGTGTTAAATCACAGGTTAATCTTACACTATCTAATTATCTGGTTATTATAGCAGTAATGCTAATTGTAATGTTTATTGTTGCAAGATGGGATTATAAAAGACTCTATACTAATGTTTATATGGAAAGCGCAAACATAAGAATTGATGTAGCGAATAGACTGAAAAAGCTTCCTCTTTCTTACTTTGGCAAAAGAGATTTAACGGATATTGCAACAACGATGATGGATGATATTACTTTATATGAACAAATATTTTCACATTCTGTTCCGCATATATATGCTACAGCAATTTCTACTGTAATAATTTCCATAATGATTCTTATATACAATTGGAAAATGGGATTAGCAACAATTTGGATAATGCCTATATCACTTTTAGTAGCATATTTAGCAAAGAAAAAGCAAAAAAAATCGTTAAATAAGTGGGTTAAAAGCAGTAGAGAAGTATTCGACGATTTGCAGGAAAACATTGAACAAATAGGAGAAATAAAATCCTATAATTTAGAAAAAAAGTCACTTAATAAATTTTATGTGATGCTTGATAAACTTAAGAAGGACAAGGTAAAAGTTGAGCTTGTTTCAGGAGTATCGACAGGCTTTGCAAAGATATTACTTAAACTTGGAATTGTAAGTGTAGCACTTATTGGTACAAATATGTTTATTGCAGGGGAAATCAATATATTGGTTTATATAGCATTTTTAATGTTGACAGTTAGTATTTACCTTCCCATAGAGGAAATTATAACTTATATGGCAATGATAGTCATGCTTGATAGCGTAGTTTCCAGGATAAAAGAAATCAAAACTATGCCAATTCAAGAAGGCAAGACCGAAATGCATCCTAAAAATTATGACATAGAATTTAAAGACGTTCATTTTGGATATGAAGACTACTCTGTAATCAATGGAGTCACTTTTGATGCTAAGCAGGGGGAGGTAACTGCATTAATTGGAGAATCAGGAAGTGGAAAGAGTACACTTGCTAAACTTGCTGCGAGATTTTGGGATGTAGATAAGGGAAAGATATTATTAGGTGGAGAAGATATAAGCAAGATCGATCCGGAAACACTGTTAAAGAATTTTTCTATTGTATTCCAAGATGTGGCCTTATTTAACTCCAGTATAAAAAATAATATTAAAATTGGTAGAAAAGACGCAAGTGATGAGGAAATTATAAAAGCTGCAAAAGTGGCAAGGTGTTATGAATTTATAGATAAATTGCCTGATGGTATAGAAACTATTATAGGAGAAAATGGACAAAAACTTTCAGGCGGTGAACGTCAAAGAATATCTATTGCACGTGCAATACTTAAGGATGCACCAATCATTTTAATGGATGAGGCAATGGCATCGCTTGATGTTGAAAATGAAACTCTTATTCAAGAAGCTTTGTCTGAGTTGATAAAAAATAAGACTGTTATAGTAATTGCTCATAGACTTAGAACTATTAGAAAAGCAGATAAAATTGTTCTATTAAATGACGGCAAGATAGAAACTATAGGAAAAGATGAAGACCTTTGTAAGAATTCAAAATATTATAAAAATATGTTAGAAAAATCTAGTACAGTTTAAGGAGGAGAAGATGAAAGATAATAAGTTAAATGTAAGAGATTTAATAAATGCCGGTTTATTTGCTATTTTGATATTTATAGCAACTTTCATAGGAGGCATGATAGGATTTGTACCTACCCTTATGCCTATAGTTCCTTTTTTACAAGGAATTATTTCAGGACCGGTATATATGCTTTACTCTACCAAAATTAAAAAAACCGGAATGGTATTTATTCAAACTACAGTGATGTCTTTGGTATTTTTCGCAATAGGACATGGCCCTTGGGTGGTACTTACAGGCGTTTTAGCAGGAATATTAGCAGAAGTAGTTTTGAAAAAAGGAAATTATAATAACATAAGACAAGCAAGACTTACTTTTGTAATCCAATCTTTATGGGGACTTGGAAACTGGTTACCAATATATCTTGCAAGAGATTCGTATATAAAGACAATGATTGATATGGGATATGGAGAAGAATTTGCTAAAAAAATGATGAGTGTTTTACCGAACTGGTCGCTAATTCCAATTATTTTATTAGGTATGGTTGGTACTTATATAGGATGCAGTATAGGTATAAAAATATTAAAAAAACATTTTGTTAGAGCGGGTATGGCGGAGGTATAAAAAGTGAGAGAAGATTTTTTAAAACTTGATTTTAGAACAAAAATCTTCATGTCATTGATTCTATCTTACACTTTGATTTTAGGAAATATTCAACAAAATCATCCTGTTGGGGCAGCATTTTATTCTCTGCTGCCATATGTTTTTTTATTTTGGTGTAAAGAGTGGAAAACTGCAATAAAAGGTCTTATTTTTGTAGTAATAGCTTATATTGTTCAAAAAGAATATTTATTTGTAGATAGCGGATACATGGGTGCTGTAGGTCTTTTTATTACAGTGGTATTTTTAAGATTACTTCCAGGGTTTATGATGGCAAGGTATGCTCTTTATTCCTCTTCAATGAGTGAGATTACGTTATCTCTTAAGAAGATGAGGTTTCCGGACGAACTGGTTATTCCAATTATAGTCATGGCAAGATTTTTCTATACTGTAAGAGAAGATTATCATCAGGTAAAAGATGCCATGTATCTTCATGGATTGACAAACAGGAAATTATGGATTCATCCAATTAAGTTTTTTGAATATAGGATGGTGCCGCTTTTAATGATACTTACAAAGACAGCTGATGATGTTTCTATTTCAGCAATGACTAAAGGGCTAAAAATCGGTGAGAAAAGAAGTAATTTGATAGAAAGTAAGTTTGAAATTTTAGATTACTTTTGTTTTTTACTCATGTGTGTATTGATAGGTTTTTATTTGAGGGGTAAGTATGCTTAGTGTTAAGAATCTAAAATTTTCATATAAAGGGAATGATATTCTTGAGGATATTAATTTTGATCTTTATGAAGGACAAGTTCTTTGTTTAACGGGAGCAAGCGGCTCCGGCAAAAGCACTTTAATTAAAATAATTAATGGAGTCATTCCGGAAATATATGGTGGGGAAATAGACGGAGAAATAGTGCTGGATAAACAGCTTATAAATGATAAAAATATAGCAGATAGAAGTGCTTATATCTCTACTGTATTTCAAAACCCTAAAACTCAATTTTTTTGTGTTGAATCTACTGATGAGTTGGCATTCCCACTAGAAAATAGAAATGTAGAAAAAGAGCATATTAAGAAATCCATAGAAAAATATACAAATTTATTAAATACTGAAAAACTGTTAAATAGAAATATTTTTTCTTTATCAGGTGGAGAAAAGCAGTTGATGGCTGTAACAAGTGTTATGAATATGGACAACAAGGTTTATCTTTTTGACGAGCCGTCATCTTCTTTAGATCATAAAGCCATTGAACTTTTAAAAAATGCAATTGTTCAGCTAAAAAAAATGAGGAAAATTGTTATTGTTGCTGAACATAGGCTCTACTACCTTATGGATATAATTGATAGTCTGGCAATTCTAAAAGATGGCAAAGTAAAAATTTTCCCTAAAGAAGTTTTAAGCGATATAAAATTAAAAGAACTTCAGGGAAAGTATTTTTTAAGAAGTTTTAATGAAATAAGTAAAGCTAATTTTGAAGATAAAAGTTATAAAAAAATTCATTTACTTAATAAGGAGAAAATTGAAACAGAAGATGAGTATTTAGAGTGTAAAAACTTTATACAGGATTTTAAAGAAACTAAAATAATGGATTTAGAACAGATCAGCTTTTCACAAGGGATATTTTTTTTGATAGGAGACAATGGAGTAGGAAAATCAACATTTATAAATAAATTATCAAAACTTATTAAAGGAAGAGGAAAATCATTTTATAAGGGCAAAGAAATAAAAGAATCATATAACTATATATCCATGGTAATGCAGGATGTAAATTATCAAATATTCACTGAATCTGTATGGAATGAAATTTCGATTGTAAGTGATGATGATGTTAAAAAAGAACAAATATTAAAAGAATTTTGTTTATATGATAAGAAAGACTCTCATCCACAGGCATTATCAGGTGGTGAGAAGCAAAGACTGATGATTGCACTCGCCATAGTTAGCGAAAAACCTATTGTGATTTTAGATGAACCGACAAGTGGGCTTTGCAAAGAACAAATGCTATCTGTTATTAAGTATTTGAAAAGAATGGAGAATGAAGGTAAAACGATTATAGTAATAACTCATGATTATGAATTTATTTATGAATGTGGTGGGATAGTGTATGAATTTATAAAGTGATAGCTAAATTATTATAAAATATTATTTGAAACGATTAGGAATAATTTCAAATATGAAAAATAATATGGAGGTGTATATTATTTGGAAATAACAAAAGAAAAGAATATGATTTTGAACGATAACATGTTGAAGGTTTGTTTAAAACTTTCATTTCCGGCAGTAGTTGCAATGCTACTTTATGGATTAAATACGGTATTCGACGCTATTTTTGTAGGGAATTTAGTTGGAGAGGAAGCTTTGGCGGGAGTATCTATTGTATATCCATTAACACAAATAACTCTAGGTTTAGGATCTCTTGTAGGAGTTGGAGCAGGTTCTTATTTAAGTATTCTCATTGGAGAAAACAGTACGGAAAAACAAAAAAGGATATTGGGAAATTCGAATGTAATCATAATTGTGTTGAGTATAGTTATTATGATCTTAGGATTTATTTTTATGAATCCTTTATTAGATTTAATTGGAGCAAAAGGAGAGAATATTGTATTTGCAAGAGAATATTATAGTGTTGCTCTTTTTGGTTCGGTATTTTGGATTGCAGGTCTTTCTTATAATATGGTTGTTAGAGCAGAAGGTAAAATGACGAAAGCGGCAATCATGATGGGGATAGGAATGGCAGTTAACATTATTGCTAACTATATTTTAATGGCAATATTTAATTTAGGGGTAAAAGGTGCTGCACATGGAACAAATATTGCAATGTTTGTGTATGTTGTGTTGTTTTTTATTTATTGCAAAAGAAAAGAGGCGAGTTTTGAAACGAATGAGTATAAATTATACTTTGATAAGGAAATCATTAAAGAAATTGTAAACATAGGAGTGCCTTCATTTATCATGACAATTATGACAGTGATTCAAGGAATGATCATCTTAAAAGCATTAAATACTTTTGGTACAACATCAGATGTGGCATTTTACGGGATGGTATTTAGAATCTTAAATCTTCTTATGACTCCAATTTATGGACTTATGAGAGCTTTACAACCTGCTGTTGGAATTAATTATGGAGCAAAAAATATAGAAAGAGTTATTGGATTTTATAAAGTATTTTCCGCAGTGGCTTTTGTACTTATATTGCCTATGTGGTTAATGTGCATAGTTGCTCCGGAATTTGTATTGCATCAAATGTTACCTACAGGTAATTTCACAGCAACAAATTTAAATTATTTCAGAGTGATTATTTTAATATTGCCAATGCTTTGCTTAATATTGACGGCTATGACTTTTTTTCCATCCATAAAAAAACCAAAGCCCGCAATGATGATAGGAATTGGAAGACAGGTTTTTCTTTATATACCACTTATGATTGTTTTACCGAGGATTTTTGGAATTGGCTCGGTATATTATGGTTCATTTGTAATTGATTCTTTTATTACAATTATTGTGTTAATGATGCTTAAAAAAGAGTTTAAAAGTCTTAGGGAGTTATAACAGGAAGAACATAAAAAGAGAAATTTTATAATAGGATTTGTAATAAATGTAAGCAATCTAAAATTATTTAATCCTTTTTGAAAAGTATGATTTTTATTATTAAATCTTAACAGTTTTAATAAACGAATATAGTTCTTTAATTTTATATGCCTTATTATCTCTAATCTAGTAATGAAAAAAGCACACAAAAAAGCATTAAGAAAAAAGTATGCACACTAGTATTTTATAATTTGGTAAGGTGAGTAGTCTTTATTGTTTAAAAGTTCAATTTGCCCTCTTTCAAAGCCATTTAAATGCTTTTTTTTAATTTTGTAGTATGTTAATAGCATCCATTAACAATTTCCTTTGGTGTTTGTTTTTCTAATAATATTCTAACGAGATCTGCTTTCTATGGATTCTTGTCTAATTCAACTTCATTTTACAATTAACTATTGAATTAATTTTAACAGGGTCAAAAAAATAACTTGACACTATATA
>NZ_JAXDSS010000030.1:0-39907 GCF_034090345.1 Peptoniphilus sp.
TATATACTTTCTCATTTAAAATATTAAATCCTATAACAGGAACTTTCTTTTCGTATGTTTTTAAAGTAGCAAAATCTGTTTTATAGTCTTTGTACATTCTACCATTTATAGCTCTAAATGCTAAAATAAAGAAAATTAAAACAAATATACTACCAAATAATCTTCTAATAAAATATTTTTTCTTTCTCAAAAACTTAACTTTCAAAATACCCCTTCTCGCTATTCAAAAAATATCTCTTCTATTTCTTGTTTATAGCCTCTAGTCATTAACTCTACCACTGCTTCTCTAGGGTCTTTATTATTATATATAACTTCATAAAGTTTTTCTGTAATAGGCATATTAACACCATATTTAACAGCTAAGTCATAAGCTGATTTTGTTGTCTTAATACCTTCAACTACTTGACCAACCTTTTTAGAAGCTTGCTCAGACGATAAACCTTGTCCTATCAAAATTCCAGCTCTCCTATTACGAGAATGTATTGAAGTACACGTTACAATTAAATCTCCTATACCTGAAAGTCCATTAAATGTTTGAGGGTTGGCACCTAATTTCATGCCTAGCTTACTCATTTCATAGATTCCTCTAGTTGCTAGAGCAGCTGTAGTGTTATCTCCATATCTTAACCCATCACTCATACCGGCTGCTAAGGCAATTATATTTTTTAAAGCACCTCCTATTTCAACACCTATTAGGTCATCATTAGTATAAACTCTAAAAGTATCTGTTGAAAATACTTCTTGGACTATTTTACTAGAATCATAATCATTTGAAGCTGCAACTATAGCGGTTGGTATTTCTTTTCCAACCTCTTCTGCATGAGATGGACCCGATAAAGAAACAAAGTTTGAGTTTGGCAATATTTCACTACTTATTTCACTTACTCTATCAAGTGTATTAAGTTCTAATCCTTTAGATAAATTAACTATTAATTTGCCATCAGCTATATCTTTTATACTTTTAGCTACTTCTCTAAATTTTTGAGTTGGAACAGCCATAACTATCATCTCACAAGAGTCTATACATTTAACAATATCATCTTGTGCCTTTAACCCTAAAAGGTCAATTTGTGGAAGATACTTTTCATTTATACCTAGAGAATTTATATTATCTCTATCATCTTTATTACGAACATAAAAATTCACAGCATGTCCTTTTTTGTGCAAAAGACGAGCTATTGCAGTTCCCCAACTTCCGCCACCAATTACAGATATTTTCATAACCTCAACCTCTCAATCTATTCTTGCCAATTTTATTTTCTGAACCATTTATAATTCTTTTAATATTGTCCTTATGTCTATATACACCAAGTATTCCTATAAATATTACTATCATAATTTGAACTTGCGACAAATCATTAAAAAATATAAATAAAACTGAAACTAAACAAAAATATAGTATAGATGCTAAAGAAACCATTTTTGTTACTACCGCAAATAATATCCATGAAACCACAGAGATTAAATCTAAACTAAACCCTAGAATTGCGTACACACCTATAGTTGTTGCTACACCTTTACCACCTTTAAAGTTCATGTAAAAAGGATAGTCATGACCTATAATTAATGCAAGTGCACATCCATATAATAGATTAACACTTACATTAAATGTATTCTTTAAAAAATACATAAGTACCAACCCTTTTAAAAAATCAATTAAAAAGGTTAAAATACCTATTTTCCTTCCAAAAGCCCTTATTGCATTAGTAGTTCCTGCATTTCCAGATCCATATTTTCTAACATCTTTTTTCAATAAAAGTTTTCCTAAAATATATGAACCTGAAATAGACCCTGCTAAATATGATAGCAGCAACCAAGTCATTATTTTTCTCCTCTGTTTTTCAAACTTATAATTATAGGCACTCCATCAAATGAATATGCTTCTCTTATTTGATTTTCTATATATCTGATATAAGAAAAATGGAACAGATCTTTATCATTTACAGATAATTGAAATTTAGGAGGTCTTACAGCAACTTGTGAACCGTAATACAGCTTACCTCTCTTACCTTTATCAGAAGGTGGTTGATTAATCAAGACAGCTCTATTAAGTATATCATTTAATACTCCTGTCTTTATTCTGTGATTATAGTTATTGTTTACAATTAAAATCATGTCCAATAATTTTTCAACTCTTTGTCCCGTCAGGGCTGAAATAAAAACTATTGGAGCATAATTAATGAAAGGTAATCTCTTTCTAATAGTAGCTTCATATTCTTTAACAGAACCATTGTCTTTTTTAACAGCATCCCATTTATTTACAGCAACAATTATAGCTTTGTTGTTGTCATGTGCATAACCTACTATTTTAGCATCTTGTTCGCTGACTCCTTCAACTGCATCAATCAAAAGAACACAAACTGATGACCTTTCAATAGCAGTTAAAGTTCTAATAACAGAATATCTTTCAATATTTTCATATATTTTTTTCTTTTTACGTAAACCTGCTGTATCTACTAAAATAAACTCTTCATCTTTATACTTAAATTTAGAGTCTATAGAATCTCTTGTAGTACCTGGAATATTTGTTACAATTGACCTTTCTTCTCCAGTTATATGATTTAGCAAAGAAGATTTTCCGACATTTGGCTTACCTATAAAAGTTACACGAATTTCATCTTCAAAACTATCTTCTAAATTTTTATCAAAACCTTCTATAACTTGATCTAGCAGATCTCCAACTCCCATTCCCTGTTCGGAACTTACAGTAACTGGTTCACCTAAACCTAATTCATAAAAATCATATAAATTACTTTTAGCTATTTTTGAGTCAAATTTATTTACTGCTAGTATAACCTTTTTATTAGACTTCCTTAAATAATTAGAAATTTCTCTATCGCTTGAAGTAACTCCTCTTACACCATCTGTTAATAAAATAATTACTTCACTCATATCTAAAGCTAAATCTACTTGAGCTTTAATACTAGACATAAAAATATCTTCATCTTTTAAATCCAGTCCACCAGTATCTACTAATAGAAATTTTGCCCCTAACCATTCGGCATCAGAATATATTCTATCTCTAGTTACACCTGGTGTATCTTCAGTAATTGAAATCTTACGACCTACTATTTTATTAAAAAGTGTGGACTTGCCAACATTGGGAGTTCCAATGATGGAAACAATCGGCTTTTCCATACTCTCACCTCTTCTTTAATATCTCTAACATTATACCATTGTGGTGTATTTGTTTCAATTATGCTATTTTTAGGTAATTGATGATAATCATTTAAAAGTGTATAATTTAATTAATATAGAAACCAAAAATTTTGTGGAGACATTATGAGAAATTTAAATAACTTAGCTGAGGCAAAACAACTAATAAAACTTGCCATTCACGCAGGTAGACTACAAATAAAAAATGGGGCAGAAATCTATAGAGCAGAAGACACAGTTCTTAGAATATGTAAGTCTGCCGAAAATGTAAGCAAGGTTGATGCTCATGTTCTTCCTTCTGGAATATTTGTCTCTTTAGAATTTGATGATGATATAATAACAGTGTTCAAAAGTGTTGGGGTTTCCACAACAAATATGTCAAAAATAGATAAGATAAATACTTTTTCAAGAAATTTTGTAATAAGCACAATGTCAATGGAGACGGCTTTTAAAATTTTAAATTCTATTGAAGAAGAAAATGATACAGCATATTTTAAATTTGATATCTATGCAGGATTTTGTGGAGCATTTTTTTCAGTTCTATTTGGAGGTCAACTTAGAGAATTTATATGTGCATATATAGTTACATTTACAACTTCTCCAATCTTAAGAAAAATAGAACCCTTTAAATTAAATTTTGTAGTAACTAATTTTATAGGTGCATTTTTAATTTCTATATTTACATTTTTACTGTATCTTTTAAATTTACCTCAATCAATGGATGAGGTTATTATAGGTTCCATCATGATTTTAGTTCCTGGGTTAGTAGCTACAAATGCAGTTAGAGATATAATGAACAGTGATTTTCTAAGTGGTCTTATAGGATTGACCAAAGCTATTTTTATAGCTTTGGGGATTGCAATAGGAGTAGGACTAACACTTAGCTTTTTGAGGTTGTAATGAATTATATTTTTGAATTTTTGATATCTTATCTTGCCACTTTGGCATTTGCATACTACTTTAATTGTCCTAAGAAATCTCTTTTTTATACTTCATTATTAGGTGGAACTTCTTGGGTTGTATATAGTATTATGCGTAACTTACAAATATCGTATATACTTTCGGGAGTAACTTCAGCATTCGTTATTGGACTATCTAGTGAATTTTTTGCTAGAAAATTAAAAATGCCAGCTACAATATTTTTAATTCCTGGATTGGTTCCTCTGGTTCCTGGAGCGGGAATGTATTACACAATGTATTATTTAATACAACAACAATATGACTCTTTTCAAGATAAGGCAATAGAAACCTTATTTTTAGCAGGTTCACTTGCTGCTGGAGTTGTAGTGTCTTCTTCAATTTTTAAAATAATTTCTTTTTATCAACAAAAAAATAGATAGAGTCCATATAATTGTGTAAAAAGAAAAGTTCTAAAAAAAATGATGTTGCAGAGTAGAATCATCTATTCTGCAACATCATTTTTTAGAGCCTTTTAAAGCGCCTACTTTATCAAAGGTCTGAAGAGATTTTAAACTCTCTTATTTTTTATTCTATCATTTACTTTTGTTCTTCAGAAGATTTTTCCAAAATTGTTTCAGATTTTTGCATATTTAGATAATTATTGTATCTTTCTTTAGCATTTTCTTCTGCAATTTCAAATAATTGTTCAGCACGTTCAGGGAATTGACGAGCTAATGAAGTATATCTAACTTCTCCTTGCAAGAACTCTCTATATGAGCCTTTTGGTTCTTTAGAATCTAAAATAAATGGATTTTTTCCTTCTTTTTTAAGGTCAGGATTGTATCTGTATAGATGCCAGTAACCTGCTTCAACTGCAAGTTTTTCTTCTTCTATAGAACATCCCATACCTTTCTTAATTCCGTGAGATATACATGGAGCATAGCATATTATTAGAGATGGACCATCATATGCTTCAGCTTCTTTAATAGCTTTTAGAGCATGATTTTTGTCAGCACCTAGAGCTATTTGAGTTACATAAACATATCCGTAAGTCGCAGCCATTAGACCTAAGTCTTTCTTTCTTGTAACTTTACCAGCTGCAGCAAATTGAGCAGTAGCACCTGTTGGAGTAGCCTTAGAAGCTTGTCCGCCAGTGTTAGAATAGATTTCAGTATCTACTACGATTACATTTATATTTTCTCCTGATGCAAGAACGTGATCAAGTCCTCCGAATCCGATGTCATATGCCCATCCGTCTCCACCTATTATCCATTGAGATTTCTTAATTAAGAAGTTTTCAAGGCTCTTTAATTCAACTAATATTTCATTGGCTTCTTCATTATCATATTTCTTTTCCAGAGCTAGAAGAACATTCGCGGATGCTGCTTTTGAAGTCTTATAGTCAGCCATACTTGTTATCCATTCATTAAATACTGCATTAGTTTCAGAATCAACATTTAATTCAATGAATTGTTCCATTAATATCTTGATTCTGTCTCTTGTGACAGTTTGGCTGATTGCCATACCATATCCATATTCAGCATTATCTTCAAACAAAGAATTCGCCCAAGATGGACCATGTCCCTCATCATTTGTACAATATGGCATTGATGGAGCTGAACCACCCCAAATTGAAGTACATCCAGTTGCGTTAGCAATGCTCATTCTGTCTCCAAATAATTGAGTAACCAATTTGATATATGGAGTTTCTCCACATCCTGCACAAGCTCCTGAAAATTCAAGATGTGGTTGGAAGAATTGAGAGTTTTTAACATTATTTGGTTCAAAATCAGCTTGTTTAGACTTAACTTGATTTGAAGCATATTCCCAATTTATAGCCTGATCAGCATAAACATCTTCGAACGGTGTCATTACCAAAGCTTTTGTTGGAGCTGGACAAACTTGAGCACAGTTTCCGCAACCAGTACAGTCAAGAGATGAAACTTGAATTCTATATTCATAGCTATCGGCCCCTTTACCCTTACCTTTTACAGTTTCAAAAGTGCTTGGCGCGCCTTCTTTTTCGGATTCATTTAATAAGAATGGTCTTATTGCAGCATGAGGACATACTAATGAACATTGGTTACATTGTATACAGTTTTCAATTTTCCAATCAGGTATATTAACAGCGATTCCTCTCTTTTCATACTTAGAAGTACCATTAGGGAAAGAACCATCTTCCATTCCTACGAATGTAGAAACCGGTAAATCATTACCTTCTTGACGATTTACAGGGATTAGAATGTTATTTACAAATTCTGAAGCCCCTTTGATGCTATAATCTGCTGCATCATTAGCAGATTTCCATTCTTCTGGAACTTCAATTTTTTGTAGGGCATCTATTCCTTGGTCTACTGCTTTATAGTTCATAGCAACTATTTCATCGCCCTTAGAACCATAATCTTTTACAATTGCCTTCTTAAGAAGTTCTGTAGCTTGTTCTATTGGAAGTACTTTTGATAGTTTAAAAAATGCAGATTGCATTACCATGTTAGTTCTTCCACCAAGACCAATTTCTGCAGCTATCTTAGTAGCATTTATTGTGTAAAACTCTATTTCATTTTCGGCTATATATTTTTTCATAGCTCCCGGTAATTCATTAGCGAGAGTTTCTTTATCCCAAACTGTGTTAAGTAAAAAAGTTCCACCTTTTCTAAGTCCTCTCAAAAGGTCATATTGGTGTACATATGATTGTTTTGAGCAAGAGATGAAATCAGATTCAGCTAATAGATAAGTTGATGTAATTTTTTCTTTACCAAATCTTAAGTGAGACATAGTTACCCCACCTGATTTTTTAGAGTCATAGTCAAAATAACCTTGAGCATACATATCTGTATTATCTCCGATTATCTTTATAGCACTCTTGTTTGCGCCTACTGTACCATCAGAACCGAATCCCCAGAATTTACATCTAATTGTTCCCTTTGGTTCAGTTGTGATTTTTTCTTCTATTGGTAAAGAAAGGTTAGTAACATCGTCTTCTATACCAACAGTGAAATTATGTCTTGGATTTTCAGCATCTAAATGTTTGTATACAGCTAACATTTGTGAAGGATTTGTATCCTTTGAACCTAGACCATATCTACCACCAACAATCTTAGGTGCATTTTCTTGTCCATAATAAATATCTCTAACATCTAAGAATAATGGCTCCCCGGTAGCTCCCTTTTCTTTAGTTCTATCTAAAACAGCAATTTTTTTAACTGTCTTAGGCATAGTTGCTAAGAAATGTTCTTTTGAGAAAGGTCTGTATAAATGTACTTTTAGTAAACCAACTTTTTCGCCCTTATCGGTTAGATAATCTACAACTTCTTCTATAGTTTCTGTTACGGAACCCATTGCTACTATTACTTTTTCAGCATTTTCATCTCCATAATAGTTAAATAATCCATATTTTCTGCCTGTTAAGTCAGAAATTTTATTTATATAATCTTCAGTAATTCCAATTATATCTGTGTAGAAATTATTTGATGCTTCAACTTCTTGGAAATAAATATCTGGATTTTGAGCTGTACCTCTTACTTTTGGTGAAGCAGGGTGTAAAGCTCTTGCCTTAAATTCTCTAACGGCTTCTTTATCAACTAATTTAGCTAGATCATCATAATTTAAAACTTCAATTTTCTGAACTTCATGTGATGTTCTAAATCCGTCAAAGAAATGAGTAAAAGGAACTCTTCCTTTTATAGCTGCTAAATGAGCTACTGCTGCCATATCCATAGCTTCTTGAACAGAGCCTGATGCTAACATAGCAAATCCTGTAGCACGAGAAGCCATTACATCTTGGTGGTCACCAAAAATAGAAAGTGCATGTGATGCTAGTGCACGTGCTGCCACGTGGAATACTCCTGGAAGTAATTCGCCTGCTATTTTATACATATTTGGTACCATAAGTAAAAGACCTTGTGATGCTGTATAAGTAGAAGTTAAAGAACCTGCTTGAAGAGCACCATGTACTGCTCCAGCTGCTCCAGCTTCAGATTGAAGTTCTTTAACAAGAACTTCTTGTCCAAATATATTTTTTCTTCCTTGCGCTGCCCATGCGTCTACGTGTTCAGCCATAGGTGAAGAAGGTGTTATCGGAAATATACATGCCACCTCTGAAAACGCATATGCGACATGCGCTGCTGCCTCATTACCATCCATTGTTTTAAAATGTTTAGCCATTTTAACCCCCTAGTTAGTTTTAAAAATTTTTTCTCTACTAATCATTATAAATCTAATAATTTATAATTGCAATGAGTTTGAGTATAATAAACGTCAAAAATGTGTATTTTACTTGTTCAGAACCCCTTCCAAATTGTGGAATTAATCTAATTTATATCCTAATATCCTTTTATTTAACTCTTCTGCAGGATTATAACCTTGTTCTTTTTGTTTAAAATTCTTCGTTGCAATTTCTATAATTAATGCCGAATTTCTTCCTGGCTTAACTGGAATATCAAATTTTGCTACCTTTTTATCTAAAATAGTTTCATATTCATTGTCTATTCCCAATCTATCATATTCAATTTCATGGTCCCAAGGTTCTAAATTTATAACCATCTCAACCTCTTTAGAATCCATTACAAAACCTATGCCAAAAATCTTTTCAACATCTATGATTCCAACTCCTCTAATTTCCATAAAATGTTTAGTTATTATTGGAGATTTTCCTATCAACCTATCATCTATTCTCTTTATGATTACTGAATCGTCTGAAATTAATTTAGAGCCCTTGGATATTAAATCAAGCGCAGTTTCACTTTTCCCTACACCGCTATTTCCTTTTATAAGAACACCTACTCCATAAACATCAAGTAATACTCCGTGCATTCTTATAGTGGGAGCTAACTCTATTTCCATATAATTTTGGAATTTAATAGAAAATTTAGAAAAAGTTTCCTCAGTTCTTAATAATGTAATATCCATTTCTTTTCCAAGTTCAATTATTTCATCGTGAATCCATCTATCTCTCATAAATATTATGGCTGGAATTTTACATGAAAAAAGTTTTTTAACAGCTTCATATCTCTCTTTAGAACTCATTTCATTTAAGAAATACCATTCTTGTTCCCCAATTATTTGCACTCTTTTGTCATCAAAAGAATCAAAATGTCCATTTAATTGCAATCCCGGTCTATTTATGTCCAAAGTTTCTAAATATATTTGATTAAAATTATTCGATTTATATAAAATTTTTAAATTTAAATCATTAATTACTTTATTTAATGCTATTTTATCCATTTAGTCCTCCATGGAAGTGGTTATAGATACTTTCTGCAGCACTTCTATTCATACTTTCAACTATTTCTAACTCTTCGATTGTAGCTTCCCTTATTTTTTTAATAGATTTAAAATGTTTCATTAAATTTTGTTTTCTAATTTTTCCTATATTTTTTATATTGTCCAACTCTGATATAAAAATATCTTTTTCTCGTAATGAACGGTGATAATTTATTGCAAATCTATGCGCTTCTTCTTGAATTTTATATACCATTCTATATATATTGCTATTTATCTTTAAAGAGAATTCTTTGTTCTCATATATAATTCCTCTCGTTATATGAAAATCATCTTTTACCAAACCGCAAACAGGAATTTTAATATTCAATTCTTGTAAAACTTTCAAAGCTATATTAACTTGTCCTTTGCCGCCATCCATCATTATTAAATCAGGAAATTTTGAAAATGAAGAATTTTTATCATTATTTTTTTCTTCAATGCCTCGAACAAATCTTCTATATAGAACTTCTTTCATAGAAGCATAATCATTAGGTCCTTCAACAGTACGAATTTTAAATTTTCTGTAATCACTCTTTTTAGCAACTCCATCTTCAAAAACAACCATAGAACCCACAGATTCTATCCCGTACGTGTTAGATATATCGTAAGCTTCAACTCTATTAGGAATTCTATCTAAGCCTAATAAAGCCCTTATCTCTTCTAAAGTTCTTATATTGTATTCTATTTTTCTCTTATATTTGTCAGCGTATTTACTAATCATTTCTAAAGCATTTTGTTTTGCAAGTTTTACTAACTTTAATTTATTCCCTCTTTGTGGGGCTATTATGTCAACATGATATCCTCTTTTTATAGAAAGAAATTCTTCGAGCACTTTTTTATCTTCCGGTTCTGATTCCACAATCAATTCTTTAGGGATAAAACTAACTCCTGCATAAAATTGTTTAATAAACGCACTTACTATTTCACTATTCTGATTTTCAAAATAGTCTTTCATAAAATAATGCTCTCGTCCTATTATTTTTCCCTCTCTAACAAAAAATACTTGAATTAAAACTTCATCAATTCCTCTTGCCAATCCTATAATATCTTGGTTTTCTGAGATATTGGTATTTGAAATAATTTGTTTTTCTTTTAAAATTTCAAGTGATTGAATATCATCCCTATACATTGCAGCTTTTTCAAATTCAAGTTTACTTGATGCTTCCATCATTTTTTCTTTCAATGCCAGAAGCATCTTTTCATCTTTCCCTTCTAAAAAATTAGATATTTCATTAATCATGTCATTGTATTTTAATTCGTCTACATCACCTTTGCACGGAGCAAGGCATTTGCCTATAAAATAATTTAGACAAGGTCTGTATTTACCAATATCTTTTTTTAAATTTAAACTACACGTTCTCAATGGATATATTCTATTTATTAAATCTATTGTATCATTCACAGCAGTAATCGCTGGATAAGGCCCGAAATACTTTGCATGGTCTTTTAGAATTTTTCTAGTTTTTAAAACTCTTGGGTATTTCTCATTAGTTATTTTTATATAAGGGTACTGTTTGTCATCTCTTAGCAATATGTTATATTTAGGAAGGTTGTCTTTAATTAAGTTACTTTCCAGAATTAAAGATTCAATTTCATTTTCGACTATTATATATTCAAAGTCTGCAATATGTGAAACCATCGCTTTTACTTTAGCATGACTTTTACCATAACTGCCAAAATATTGACTAACTCTCTTTTTTAAATTTTTAGCTTTTCCAACATAGATTATTTCATCTTGAGCATTTTTCATTATATATACGCCTGGTAAATCGGGGAGTTTTTTTAGTCTTCCTGTTATATCGTCCAACATATCACCTTTATATTTCTCTAGTATATTTCTTTAACCATTCTTTTTCTTCTTTAGTCATAAATTTATTTAATTTCTGATATACTTCTTTATGATAATTATTTAAACATGCTTTTTCTTCATCTGTTAATAAATCAGAATTTACAGCATCTAAATCTATAGGAGCATAGGAAATAGTTTTAAATTTTAAATATTGTCCATATTCATTATATTCATGTTCAACAACTTCTAATATATTTTCTATTCTAATTCCATGTTTGCCATCCTTATATATTCCTGGCTCATTTGAAATTATCATTCCTGGCTCTAATTTTTTCTCGGCATTTGGATTGAATTGCGGTGGACTTTCATGAACGCCTAATACATATCCTACGCCATGTCCTGTTCCACATCTATAATCTTCATTTATCGCCCAAACTTCTTTTCTAGCAATTGCATCTAGTGCTAAAGACTTAGTCTTTGCAGGGAAAATAGCATTCATTAGTTGTAAATGAGATTTTAACACATATGTGAAATGCCTTTTTTCTTCCTCTGTTAACTCTCCAACTGCAAAAGTTCTTGTAATATCTGTTGTGCCATCTAAATATTGTCCACCTGAATCAACTAATAAAAATCCTCTGTTTTCTATCTTAGCTGCACTTTTTTCACTAGCAGAATAGTGCATCATACTTGCATTAGCACCATAAGCAGATATAGTTCCAAAGCTTAAATCTAAGAATCTATCATCTTTCGCCCTTAATCCATCAATTTTATTAGCACAAGTCCACTCAGTTTCATTGCTTAAATCTGAATTTTTAAGCCAATTCATAAATTTGGTTACATATACACCATCTCTTATGTGAGATTCTCTTATATGCTCAAGTTCACCTTTGCTCTTAATGCTTTTTAAATATCCTACAATGTCATCTTTTTCAATTACATTGTTTTTTTCTTCTATGAGTTTATATAGTTTTGTATTTGTCTGTGGACTCAAAATAAACTTTTCATTTTCGACATTTGATAAGATTTCAAAAATATCTTCATATTCATAAATTTCAAAACTTTCTTTTAGTTCATCAATAAAAGAATCTATTTTTTTAGTATCTATAAATAATTTAGCTTTATTTAAAGTTACTAAAGCATATGCAAAAGTTACAGGTACATTTTCAATGTCTGCGCCTCTTGTATTGGATATCCAAGCAACTCCTTCTAAACTGGACACCAATGTAGCAGTAGCGCTTTTTTTCTTAAGAGTATCTCTTACAACGGATAATTTTTCCTTTGAACTTCTATCACTCCACTCGCTATGAGAAAATGATTTTGTCTCTTTAAATTCTCTATCTGTCCAAACTTGTTTATACAAATCAATATCTACTAATTCAGCATTAACTTCAGATCTTAATGTTTCATATTGAGAAATTGGCATATAAAGAGCATTATATCCAATTCTCTTGCAATTGCTATTTTTTAAAAATTCATTAACAGTTGGAAATCCGTCGACTCCTATTTTCATAAGTTTAAAGCCAGTTCCAGATATTTGACGTTCAGCTTGCTCAAAATATCTTCCATCGGCCCATAATAATGCTTTATTTTTTGTTACTACTGCAGTTCCTTGAGAACCGCTAAAATTGGTTAAATGTTGTCTTTCCTTATAATAATCTGCTAAATATTCACTATTATGTGGGTCCGATGTCAAAACTAAATATGCATCAATATTGTTTTCGTTCATCAGTTTTCTTAACATATCCAAACTCATATTATCTCTCCTCTTCATGATATTAATTTTTATCTAATTGTATATCTAATATACTTATATATTTATTTTACTATTAGTTATATAAAAAAAATAGAGCTTTTCAGCTCTACTCAGATTGTAGACAAACCCAGGAATTTTCCTTGGGCTTGTTTGCATTTTAATAGCTTTAATAATTTATTAAAGATATTCGTAAAAATATGCCTTATTAGGTCCTTATTCGGGTCTAATCTATACATTAAGGTTGCTAACTTTTTCATATTTAGGCATGCAAATGTAAGTGCTGCTTTCATTTCCATTTTTCCTTTACCAATCATATTGGTGTATCGAAATCCATGGAATTCTTTAGCACTTCCAAATACTCTTTCGATTGTTTCTTTTCTTCGACTGTAGTCTTCTTTTCCTTGATTTGTATATCTGTATTTTTCTGATATATCAAGATAGTTTTGCCAGATGTGTCTAGTGATTACTTTTTGATGGTTTTTACTTTGAGTACACATACTTAGATTTGGACAGTTTTTACATATTTCTTTATCACTTTTATATTGTCTATATCCTTGTCTATCTGTTGTTTTATAGTCTAGGACTTGATTTTTTGGGCATAGGTAGCAATCATAGTATGCATCATAGACATAATCTTTTTTGTAATATGGCTTTTCTGTTTTGGCTTTTCTTTTTGGGGCGGTGTAGGGTAAGACGGGTAGTGTGGAATCGTCGATGAGTTTTTTTGCTATGGCTGGTGTTTTGTAGCCGACATCCATAACTATTTTTTCTGCATGATATTGTTTTAATTTTTCTTCATAAAAGGGGATAAAGCTTGTGCTGTCATGAAGATTGCCTGGAAATGTTTTGTAGGCTAAGATCCAGCCGTTTTTATCACAGGAGGTTTGTATATTGTAGGCGAATACTTCTTTGTGTTCTCCTTTATGGAAAAGTCCACTTTCTGGATCTGTTGTGGACGTGGTGATTTTTCTTGTTTCTTGGCTTTTGCTTTTTTCTTTTAAGGGTTTTTTACCATGCTCTTTTCTGTCTTCATCGATTTCTTTTTCTAGGTCTTCTTGATAGGCTTTTGCTTGGGCTTTTAGTTCTTCTCTTTTATTTTTATGTCTATTTGCATGGGCTTTTACGTGGGTTGCATCGACAATTTGTATTTTGCTATCTACAAAGCCTTTGTCCATTGCTTGGCCTAATATATTTGCAAAGATTTCTTCAAAAATCTTTGTATCTTTAAATCGTCTTCTGTAGTTTTGACTAAAGGTGGTAAAGTGTGGAATCTTATCATAAAAATCAAAGCCTAGAAACCATCGATAGGCAATGTTTACTTCAATCTCTTTTATTGTTTGGCGCATACTTTTTATGTTGAACATGTATTGAATGAATATGATTTTAAAAAGCACGAGTGGGTCTATGCTTGGTCTTCCATTATCTAAGCAGTATTTATCTTCAACTAAATCATAGATAAAGTCAAAGTCTATGTATTTATCTATTTTTCTAAGTATATGGTCTTTAGGGATTAATTCTTCGACTGAGATCATCTGAACTTGATCTGTTTTTCGTTTGTTATTTTTGGACAGCATGTTTCCACCTACTTTCTTGGTAGTTTTATACCATTATTAGCCTATGTTTAGCCATTTATGTATGAAAAAAGGTAGGTGTTTTTCGCTTTACACCTACCTTTGTCATCAGTCTCAGGACAGATTTAAATCTGTCCCCTCTTATTTTAAAATACTAAAACTTCATATCCTTCATTAGCATATTTTGAAACACCTGCGTGTCCATTCATATCTTGTATCAATTCTAATCCGGCTTTTTTATTATCTTCAAGCACTCCTAGAATTTTAGAACAAGCATAGCAAGCTCCAACAATTGTTCCATTTTCTTTCAAATTTAAATACAAAGCATTCTTTTCTTCTTCCAGTTTTTTAGGCAATATTACAGATTGCCCTTCCAGTACAACCTTTACTTCATTTCCAGTTTCCTTTAATTGTTTAGCATTCATTAGAGCGTGTAAAAAACACATTTTCTTACCTTCCATAGTGTAGATTAAAATTTTCTTCATCAGTTACTCCTCACAATCTAAATTCCTAAATTAAAATCTTCTATAAAACATAAACTTTAATTCCTTATACCCAAATAACAAAACTAACACCCAAATAGTGCTAGCCGACTAAAATCATTATTAAACTTTCTGTCTCTTTCTTATTAAATGAACTTGATTGTACTCTCTAAGATAAAAATAATATCCTCCACACAACAAATATAAAACACCTATAGCCCCAAGTGGTTTATTGAAATTTTCAAGTATTATATATCCTACAAACCCACCCACTATGAAAAATACTATGGATAAGATATAAAATTTAACTTTCCAAAATTCTGTTTCTCTGCCTCTTATGTATGAGCCAAGCGCAAATCCCGCATCTGTTAAATAACCTGTGACATGACTTGTCCTTATAAGCGTGCCCTTATACTTTATAAACATCCCGTTTTGCATCCCTATTAGAAGAGAAATCAAAAACAACATAGATGACTCAAAATTCAAAAAATCTGTAAAAATTAAAGCACTTCCACCCACTATAAGTGAAATGCCATATCTCTTTTTAGGAATTCTAACTTTGTCATAGTATAAAATTCCGGATAGTGCTGAACCTATAAAAAAACTTCCCAATAAAATAAATAATCTATATGGAATATCTAAATTCTCATATAAACTAATTGCTATTTCACTTGAATTCCCGGTATGGTGTGTTATTGGAGTGCCAAGTTCTTTTATTGCATACACATTTATCGCGCCTGTAAGCATAGTCATCCAATAAATCCAAGTTACAAACCTATAATTAGCAATTTCATGCGCCTTAATTGCCTTTGACTTTTTGTTCATAAATCTCCCTTATCGTATATATTCTAGAACAATTATACAATAAAAAGTTGAGTTTTTTTATTACAATTTAAAAAGTGTGGAAAATCAAATTCCACACTCATAATAAAATATTAAATTAACAACTTCCCATAGGATTTAAAAGTTGATAAAGTGTTTTTACATGCACTCCTGTTGCTCTTTCCGGCAGATACCCATTTGCTTTTGAAAGGTATGCAGTTCCCGCTATGTCCATATGAACCCATGGAGTATTCCCATCGACAAAGCATCCTACAAACTGTCCAGCAGTTATAGACCCACTATAACGTCCTCCAGTATTCTTTAAATCTGCAACTTTTGATTCAAATAATTTTTTGTATGCTTTATCATTAGGTAGTTCCCAAATTTTTTCTCCAGCATTTTTAGCGCTTTCTTTTAACTCAGCTAAAAATTCACTGTTATTTGTAAGCACTCCTGTGTACTCTTCGCCCAAGGCAACCAAAACAGCCCCGGTAAGAGTCGCCAAATCAATTACTCTGTCTACTTTTAATTCACTTGTTGCAAAATAAACAGCATCAGCTAAAGTAAGCCTACCTTCAGCATCAGTGTTTCCTATTTCAATAGTCTTTCCAGCCATTGAAGAAATAATATCTCCAGTCTTATAAGCGTGACCTGATATCATATTCTCACAAGCTGCAACTATTCCAACAACATTTACCTTAGCTTTTGATCTTGCAATTGCCATCATAGTGCCTATTACTGTAGCTGCACCGCCCATATCTGAGTGCATACTTGCCATACTATCAGCCGGCTTTATACAATATCCACCGCTATCATAAGTTATCCCTTTTCCTACAAGCCCCGTTCTAAATTTAGTGCTTCTATCTCCATTGTATTCCATAACTATGAATCGTGGTTCATTATCAGAACCCTTTGCCACAGACATAAATGCATCCATTCCCATATTTTCAATTTCTTCTCTCTCATAAACAGTAACCTTTACTCCCAAAGGTTGTAAATTTGTTTTAACTGTTGTCGCTAAAAAATCTGGAGTCATTATATTTGCTGTTTCATTACAAAGCTCACGAGCAAAGAAAACACCATTCATTTGGTTTTCAATGTACTTTAATCCTTCTTCTAACTTTCCTTCAGGTCTTATAAAAGGTGTATAATTTACTTCTAATTCAAAATCTTCTTCCTTAGATGATTTCTTTGTAAAATTATAACTTCCTTGACAAAGACCTTCATATATAGCCATCATAGTTTTTCTATGACAAAGTCCAAAATCTTCCATTTCAAAAGAAACAATATTTTCTTTATTCTTTTTTAACTCCTTATATAAATTAAAAGAAGCTAGCTTAATACTTTCTTCGTTTAATTCACTTTTATTGCCTATACCAACTAAAAATAAACTTTCTCCTTCAACATTTGGAAAATATACAACTTCTCCTACTTCCCCTAAAAATCCATGTTCATTAGCCCACTTAACTAAACTGAGATCTTTTGCTTCATCAGAAAAAGCAAATATGACTTTTGCCCCACCTTTTTTGTCTAAATTAAATTTCATATTAATTCCTTTCTTGTATAATTATTCTTAAATTCATTATATCCCAACTCATTAAAGTTAAACAAAACATTTAAAATACTTTATAAATTAGTCTCTATAATATCATCTTTAAATCACTCAAATTAGAAATACTATCTTTCCCAATATTTATTCCGTAGAATTTTAAATCACAATTTTTAGCAAATTGCATATCGCTTTTTGAATCTCCACAGAAAAAAGACTCTTCTAAATTTATTTCAGGATATTTTTTCAGTACTTTTTTCATCATTCCCGTTTTAGGTTTGCAACAATCACAATTTTCAACCTTAGAATGTGGACAAAAAAATATGTCTAAAATTTCTATCCCGTTACTCTTTAAACATTCCAATAACTTATTTGTAAATTCATAGTACTGCTCTATACTTATTATTCCATCGCCAATTATGTATTGATTCGTTAAGATAATTATTTTATATCCCTTGCTCAATAAAAATTTCATACCTTCAATTGAACCTTCCAATATTTTAGGTTCTCTTATTAAATTCCATTTTTCATCAGGATAATCCAAATTTATGGTCCCATCTCTATCCAAAAAAGCTACTTTCATTTTCCATCTCCATAAACATTTTTATCTAATTAGGTTAAAAATATAGAATAAATAAAAAATAATTTACATTTTCATCTTAAATTATAAGAAATGACATAAGAATATTCTTATGCCACTTCCACTTTATTTTAACTCATGTATAAACAAACCTGAACGAGGTTTTGGCTCAAACCACGTTGATTTTGGAGGCATTACTTCTCCCAAGTCTGCAATGTTCATCAACTCCTTTAAAGATGTTGGATACAGCGCAAAAGCTACTTTCATATCTTCATCTACTCTTCTTTCCAACTCTTTTATACCTCTAATTCCACCTATAAAGTCAATTCTATCATCTGTCCTTGGATCTTTTATTCCCAATATGTTATCCAATACTTTATCTTGAAGAATTGATACATCCAATTTATCTATCACACTTGTGCTTTCTATATTATTTTTTAGTTTTATTTTATACCATTCGCCGTTTATATACATTCCAAATTCGCCATTTTCTTTTAGAGTAAATTCTTTATCAACATTTTCTAAATAAAAATCTTTTTTTATTGCTTCTATAAAATCATTATCTGACAGACCATTTAAATCCTTTACAACTCTATTGTAATCATAAATTTTAACCTGACTTTTTGGATATAAAATTGACATAAAAAAGTTAAATTCTTCTTCTCCAGTATAATTAGGATTTTCTAACCTTCGCATTTCTGCAACTTTTACAGCAGCGGCTGCCCTATGATGTCCATCAGCTATATACAAATTATTAACTTTTTCAAATTCAGACTCTAATGTTTTTATTATTGCTTCATTTTTTATAGTCCAAACTCTATGAGTGACATCATCACTTGTTGTAAAGTTTATTTCCGGAACGCCTGAAACTATGTCTTCTAAAATTGAATTTATTTTTATCCTATCATCATAAATTAAAAAAATAGGTCCTGTATTTGCATCTAAAACATCTATGTGTTTAATCCTGTCGTCTTCTTTTTCAGTTCTCGTATTTTCATGTTTTTTTATAGTGTCATCTAAATAGTCATCTATTGAAACACAACACACCAATCCAAGTTGTCTTCTTCCCTCGAATGTCAACTCATAAAGATATAGATTTGCCTTCTCATCTTTGATTAAAATATTTTCTTTCATTTCATCAAAGTTTTGTTTTGCTCTATTGTAAACTTCTTGAGATTTCTCATCTGTTCCATCCGGTAATGTAGCTATAGGACTATCTACTTTTAAAAAACTATATTTTTCTTTTTCTATCTCTCTTTTAGCTTCTTCTACACTATAAACGTCATATGGAAGTGCGGCAACTCTATCCGCTAATTCATTCATAGGTCGAACTGCACTAAATTTTCTAATTTGTACCATATAATTCTCCTACTTTATAAAGCGAACTCTTACAACTCCATCAATAGCTTTTAACTTTTCTCTTAAATCCTCATTTACTTCACTGTCTATATCAATCATGGTATATGCCCAATTGCCTTTATGGCGATTTAAAAGATTTGCTATATTAATTCCCTCGTTGGCCAATATCGCACTTATTTGCCCTATCATATTTGGAATATTCTTATGGTTTACAGTAATTCTGTTAACTGAATTACAAACTCCCATATCACAATCCGGAAAATTAACTGAATTTTTAATGTTTCCAAATAATAAATATTCAATCATCTCATTCACAACCATTATGGCAGAGTTTTCTTCACTTTCTGGAGTTGAAGCTCCTAAATGAGGAATATTTATTGTGTTAGGTAATTCAAGGCTTTCATTGTCCGGGAAATCGACCACATACTTAGCAACTTTTCCGCTCTCTAATGATTCTCTTAATGCTTCTATTTCTACCAAACCACCTCTGGCTATATTTATAATTCTTATCCCATCTTTTGCTATACTTAAAAGTTCTCTATTTACAAAATTTTCAGTCTCTTTTGTTTTGGGTATGTGAATGGTAACATAGTCACAATTTATAAAAATATCTCTAACTTCTGTAACATAGTTTACTTTTGAATTTAGGTGCAGTGCATTTTTTAATGAAATAAAAGGATCATGACCGTATACTTTCATACCCATATTAATTCCCGTCTCAGCTACTAGCTGTCCAGTCGCACCAAGACCTATAACTCCTAATTTTTTCCCATATAATTCAGGACCAACAAACTCTTTTTTCCCTGCCTCAACTAATTTTTGAATATCTTCTTTGCCTTTTAAAGTTTTAGTCCACTCTATTCCCTCTACTACTTTTCTTGATGCCAAAAGTAGTGCAGTAAGAGCAAGTTCTTTAACTGCGTTTGCGTTGCCTCCTGGAGCATTACAAACCACTATACCATTTTCAGAACACTTGTCTATTGGAATATTATTAACTCCCGCACCTGCTCTTCCAATGTATAAAGTATTTGGTGAAAATTTGTAGTCATGCATTTCAGCACTTCTAACCAAAATTCCAACCGGTTCACTTTCTTCCTCTATCAAAAAATTATCTGCCAATAAATTTAATGCTTTTTTAGAAATATTATTTATTATTTTTACTGTATACTTTCCCATGTACTCCCTCCGTTAGCGATTAGCAACTTCAAATTCTTTCATGAATTCAACCAATTTTTCTACACCTTCTACAGGCATAGCATTATATATACTTGCTCTCATTCCACCAACGGAACGGTGACCTTTTAAATTTTCAAAACCTTTTTCTTTAGCTTCCTTTATGAATTTTAAATCTAAGTCTTTATTGCCCGTAACAAATACTACATTCATCAAAGAGCGATCCTTAGTTTCTACAGGATTTTGGAAAATCTTGCTGTTGTCTATAAAATCATAAATCAATTTAGCTTTTTCTTTATTCCTCTTTTCCATCTCCTTTATCCCACCATTTTCTTTAACCCATTGTGCAACAAGCCCTGAAATATATATGTTATAACAAGGCGGTGTGTTATACATTGAATCCTTTTCTAAATGTGTTTGATAATTTAGCATAGTTGGCGTAATTTCTTGAGCTTTTCCAACCAAATCTTTTTTGACAATAACTAAAGTTACTCCACTTGGCCCTATATTTTTTTGTGCTCCTGCAAACACCAAGTCAAATTTATTCATATTATATTCTTCAGATAAAATATTAGATGACATATCTGCTACAATAGGCAAACTAATCTTATCTACCGTTTCAGGGCTAATTCTTGTACCATATATTGTGTTGTTAGTGCAAATATATATATATTTTGCATCACTTCTTATTTCATCTTCTAGTATTTCAGGAATATAAGTAAAATTTTTATCGCTTGATGATGCCAAAATTTTTACATCTGCATATCTTTTTGCTTCTTCATATGCTTTCTTGGCCCATGACCCAGTTATTAGATACTCTGCCTTTTCATTTTTATTTAATAAATTTAAAGGCACCATAGCAAACTGAGTATGTCCTCCACCTTGTAAAAATAAAATTTCATATTTATCATCTAAACTTAAGAGTTCTTTGAATGTGCTCTTGGCATCTTCTTGTATTTGTTCGTAGGAGGATGTTCTATGACTCATTTCCATAACTGACATTCCACTACCTTTGTAATCTAACATTTCTTTTGCAGCTTTTTCCAGAACTTCTATAGGCAACATAGAAGGCCCAGCTGAAAAATTTAATACTCTACTCATAGTTATCCTCCTTAAAATAAATATTTATTGCAATAAACTTATTCCTCGTTTAAATGCTTAGTAAAGATTCTACTACTTTATTAATTAACGTGCAACAGTATTTTTTTGCAGATAACGTTTTTATTCTAAATCTTTGCACAAAAACAGAGCATATTTAAAATACACTCTGTTTAAATAAATTTTATATATTTTTATTTTCTGTTATCTCTACTAAATCATACCCATCAAAATTTTTCCATTCAACTTTAAAATTTAAATTTTCAGATATAAATCTAACCGGAACAAAATTTATTGAATTTATATTCACAACTTTAGCTCCCATATCTATTGATTTCATATTTGAATTTTTCATCAAGTATGCTCTTGAACTATCTTCAAACATCCTAATTGATATGTCATTTTTGTTTATTACAAACCCCGCTCCTCTTTCTTCTGTAGGAGGTAAGTACTCAACTGTCGCTCCAAATTTTTCAGCAATCCTTCTCACAGGAACCATTACTCTGCCAGTTTCTTGTTGTAAAAATATACCCGATATATCTTCAAATTGCTGACCCATTATATAAACTTTCAATTCTCGTTTACTTGCAAAACACAAAGAACTCATTGTAAAAATACATATTAAAACCGTTATAATTTTTTTCATATTACTCCTAAGTTATTTTTTTGAAATTGTATATTTATTAACTATTTTCTTCACTTTTACTATAGGTCTTTTTGGTATGGAAACATACTTATAGTTTAACAGAACTCTCTTGTATAATTCTAATACTTCTTTAGCGAAATTTTCTTTTGAATACTTTTGGGAAGATATGTATGCATTTTTGCTTATTTTATTTCTAATATTTTTATCAAACAAAATTTCTGCCGCTTGCTTGAATTCTATATAGTTATTAAAATAATACCCATTTACTCCATCTTCTAAAAGCCCTTCTAAACACTCGTCAGGTTTACAAATTAAAGGTAATGAATTTGCCAAGGCTTCCACAAAAGTCAACCCCTGTGTTTCACTTTGAGATGCACATAAAAATGCGTCTGCAATTCCATAATATTTCCCTACATCATCAGGATTTACCATTCCTGTGAAGATTACTTTAGGATGAGATGTTCTGCTCACTATTTCATCAAAATAAGGACCTCCTCCTACTACTAAAAGTGTTATATTTTCATATTCACTTTGTAATTTCTTAAAATTTTCTATCACTTCATCCAAATTTTTTTCTTTAGCAACTCTTCCTAAAAATAAAAATATAAAGTCATCTTTTTGTATTTTATGTCTGTCTTTTAAAGAATCTTTCTCTATTGTACTTATTTCTTTTTCAAATTTAGATAAATCTATCCCGGTTGGAATTATATCTATGTCTAACTTTATTCCCATACCAATTAGAGATTCTTTTGCTTTTTTAGTTGGAGCAATTACTTTTTGACAAGATTTAAAGATTCGTCTTAAAAAAGTATGTAAAATTTTTTCTCCTGTTTTTTGATATTTGATTACGTATTTTATATAGTGTTCATACATTGTATGGTATGTATGAACTATTGGACATTTTGCTCCTGTGGCTATAACTCTTGCAAAATTAAATGTTGAAAATTCACTTTGTGTATGTACTATATCCGGATTCCACTCTATTGCACTTAAAATAACTGGGTCTATTACAGAAAGTGAAGCTCTTATATCCGGATATATTTTCACAGGGAAACTTGATATATAGTATACTCCGTTTTCATAATATGATTTAAATGATTTTGATAGAGTGAGTATTCTAACTTCTATTCCCAATTTTTTTAATTCATCAGATAAATTTGAAACTGAAGTAACAACTCCATTTATCTGAGGTTTATATAAATCTGTAGCTATTAAAACTTTCATTTTTTTCTCCTTCTGATTTATTTTATCAAAAGTAAATGTACTTGTTTATTAATATAAAATAAAGATTAGGTTAAGATTTAATTTCTAATCTTAATATTTTAATTATTATATCATATCGTAACTAAATGCCATAAATTCTTCTACAAACAAAATAAAGGCTCACATAAGTGAACCTTTTAAACCAATGATTTTAATTTTTCTATAAGCATTGGAACTACTTCAAATAAATCTCCAACTATTCCGTAGTGTGCTACATTAAATATTGCTGCATCCGGGTCATTGTTTATCGCAATTATTATATCT
This sequence comes from Peptoniphilus sp., assembly GCF_034090345.1. Lineage (GTDB taxonomy): Bacteria > Bacillota > Clostridia > Tissierellales > Peptoniphilaceae > Peptoniphilus. Next base: position 23,668 of record NZ_JAXDSS010000030.1, read on the forward strand.
GAATCTTTCATACCTTGAACGTGTTGTACTGAACCCGATATTCCTATTGCTATATATAATTTTGGATGAACTTTCCTACCAGACATACCCACGTACCTATCAGCAGGAATCCATAATTGATCTGATATCGGTTTTGTACCTGTTGTAGCTGCTCCTAATAATTCTGCTAGCTCATTTATTAAATTCCAATTTTTTGGTTCTTTAAGTCCAAGTCCTCCGGCAACTATTATCTTAGCTTCTTCAAGAGAGAGATTATTTGAAGACCTTTTAACATTACCCAAAATTTCAGTTAGCATATTTTCCATTTCAATATCTACATTGAAGTTTATTACTTCACCAGTTCTTTCAGGATTTGCCTTTAATGCTTTAAAAACATCTTCTGCAACTGTACCCATTTGAGGGAAAGTATTTGTTCTGATATCTGAGTACAATTGTCCATCAAATGTTGGTCGTATCCATTTGATATCATTTTTTTCATCATTTAGCAAAATCTGTACACATTCTGCAATTAAACCTATTCTTCTCTTTGCTGCAATTCTTCCCCCCAAGTCTCTTAGATTTTGACTTGCCGGCATCATAACTGCAAATGGTCTAAACTCATCTAAAACTTCATTCAAAACTTTAACATAGCTAAGAGTTCTATATTCTTTTAAAAATTCATTTTCAACAACCACTACCTTATCGGCACCATGAGATATTAAATCTTTGGAATATTCTTCTACTTCATGCCCAATAATTAGTGAGTATACTTCTTGTTGTAACTCATCAGCTATTTCTCTTGCCTTTGCTAAAATTTGGTAAGATGTCTTTGTAATTCCATCATTTATTTCAACAACTGTCAATATATTTTTGTGTTCCATAATACTACCTACCTATAATTCCATCTGCTTTTAAAACTTCAACCAACTTATTTACTTGCTCTTCAATACTTCCTTCAAGTAATAATCCTGTTGCCCTATTCTGATATGCAAATACTTCTTTTACAACAGTAGGTGAGCCTGAAACTCCTAATTGTTCTTTATTCATTCCAACATCTTCGTCAGAAATTATATTTATAAGTGAATCGCTTATACTTTCTATTTTTTCTTTGCTAACTTTTTTCACTTCATTAGCTTCTCTAATTACTGTAAATAAAACCGGCGTGCTAACTCTTTGTTTTTCAACACTTGATGATAGTTCTCTAAGAACTTCAAACTTTCCATCTTTATAACTTGCATCTTTCAAATAAGTTGCTTGATTTATCCCTAAAAATTCAGCTACTTCAGGACCGACTTGCCCTGTATCTCCATCTATTGTTTGAGTTCCTGCAAGAATTACATCAAATTCTCCTATATATTTTATAGCAGAAGAAAGCGCATAAGAAGTTGCAAGTGTATCTGACCCTCTAAAAGCTCCACCTGAAAGCACATACCCTCTATCCGCACCCATAGCTATCGCTTCTTTTACCATATCTGCTGACCTTTCAGGACCCATTGTAAGAATTGTGATCCTTCCTCCTGTCTTCCTTTTTAATTGAATTGCCAAAGTCAGGGCATTTAAATCAGCAGGGTTTATTATCATTCTCATTCCATCTCTTAAAAGATTATGAGTTATCGGATCTAACTGTACTCTTGTAAACTTAGGCACGTGTTTCATCAACACAAGATATTCCATTTCTTCTCCCTTCAAAATTAAACGGGCTAATTTGCCCGTATATTTTAAATCTACTATTTTACAAAAAATTAAATTCTAATTGGTAAAATTTTAACATATTAAATAATAATTTTCCTACATATCCATAATATAAAAATTGAAAATATAATTTCAATTTAAACTTAATATGTAAACTCTTAATTTTAAGAGTTTACATATACAATAATATTCAAAAATAGCTTAAATCTTTTCAAAAATCGCCACTATTAAATCTTGAACTAACTTACTCTCAACCCCATAATATATTTCAGTTCCTTCTCTTCTACTTGTCAATACTCTTGCTCTTTTCAATTTGCCTAAGTGTGATGAAACTGTAGGTTGTGGTATTTCTAATATTGATTGTAATTGCGAAACATTTTTAGTCCCATTTTCTATCAAATACTTTACCACACATAATCTAATTGGATGTGCTAAAACTTTTAGCATTTCTGAGCGTTCTTCAAGTTGCCTATTATCGTAATCCATTTTTAATTACTCCTCCTGTACTTTTAACTTTCTAAAAATAATATATCCTTCTTTATAATCAACACCAAAGAATTTATTTTTAATTAAATTTTTAATCGTTTCAAAATCCTTTGGTTTTATAAACTTTTCCTCTTCTATAAATTGAAGTGGTTTATTTAAATTTTTATAAAAAATAAATCTAGTCCAGCCTTCCGGTCGATCTTCATCTGCATGTACATCAGCTAATTCTATCAATTGAAATCCACTTGTCAACACATTCCTAAAAGAAGGTTCGTTATCAGGCGAAACAGTTGACATAAATATGTCATACCCTTTTCCTTCTAAATAATTAATCATAAGTTCCCTGCTCTTATTTTGAACTCCTCTTCCTCTTGCATCCTCATGAACCATAACTGCTTCCATTATAACTATTGGTTGATCCGGTATATCTAAACTTTTCACATACTTAGCTAAGCTATCCTCTTTATTTGTAAATCTCATATACCTATAAGCAACTAATTCATCTTCTTTATATACCCCAATTAAAGATGTATTTCCGGAAGTCATCTCTTCCGTTGTATCTCTTATAAAAGTATCTTTGTTTTCAATCCTTGAATATATATCTTCAACTAATTCCATAACTTCTTTTGAATTACTCTTATCAATAACTTTGTATACTAAATCTCCATCTCTGTATAATTCCATAGATAGTTCACCTCCAGGTAACTTATACCCTTATTCATATAAATGATTATCATATAAAATACATATTTTATTGTTATTTAATTTTCTATCTATATAGTGTTGTATTAATACCCATTATATACTAAAAAATACTTTTTAAATATATTTTTTAAAAAAATATTTTTTAATTTGTAGTTTTTTAATAAAAAATAGTACAAATTAGAATTTTCCATTTGCACTACTTTTATTTTTCAAACATTACTGTTCTTTAAATATTATTTTTTTCAATTCGTATTTTCTATCCATCAATTCTTTTTCTTTCTCTTTTAACTCTAAAGATTCACTTTCTATCCTTTCTTTTATTTCTTCAGACAAATTATTTTCCCCAAATGGGTACACCACAGTATTTTCTTTTTTTATATGTTCCCTTAAGAGATTTACATAGCTCATTGCATTAACTACTATCTGTAGAAGACTTAGCTTATCAAAATTACTCAAATAAGCATTTAAGTTTTCTTCGATTCCAAGGCAATAGCTTCTTCCGAGTTGATGTTCAACTAACATACCGCTTCTAACTAATTTGCCCGCTGCAACCCCTAAATTTTCTTCCATATATTTAAAAAGTATATCTTCTTCCTTCTTATGATGAACTCCATCAGCATATTCTCTTATAAATTGTATTGACGCTCTAAAAAAATCTTCATTTATTATCTTGTCTTCAATTATCTTAAGACACTCTTTTTCTAATCTGTTGGTAAATAATAGTATTTCGTCATGTTCTTCTACCAAATAATCTATAGCCTTCATTTTAACTCCTTATAAAATATATATTTCCATCTTTTTCATATGAATATTTATTGTCTAATAACCCTTTTACAAACTCATCTCGTAGATTCCAGTATACATCAACACCAACATAATTATTCCATACATTTTCGTGAACGTCATTTACTATCATAAATTCTATATCATCTGATTCCGACAAAACTCTTATTGAGCCATCACAAGGCATACCATCTAAGAATTTTGATGTTATTAGTTTGTAGGCATCTATTTTTGAACCCGTGAAATTTTCAGCCTTTCCCTTTTCAAAGAATTTGATTTTTAAATCATCTATGCTATTTGTTTGCAAATATATTTCAACTGCCTTAGCAAGTCTTTTTTCAACTAAATTAACTCTTTCCAAAAGCCAGCCATGTATATTTGAATTGTCTATTATCTCAGACAATTCACCTTTTTCCAAAGTTCCTATTTTATTTAATTCAGCTTCAACTTCATCTATGTTCTTTAAATCTTTCACAACTTCTTCTGCCAAACTCTCTGTGAAATTTATCTTTTCCCACATCAAGTGATGAATAAACCCTAGAAATGTACTCATTATTTCACAGCTTCCAATTTCTTTACTATTTCATTTACATCATATCCATGAACCATAGCCGCTTCGCTCAAAGTTTCCATTTGTGAAGCCGGACAAGATATACAACCCATTCCCATTTCCATTAAAACTGAAATATATTTTGGATTTTCTCTTATTAAATCTCCAATAGTTGCGTTTGGATTTATTCCATTAGCTTTTTCTACAACTTTTTCTGAATCGTCTCCAAAGAATAGATTAATGTCTTCCTCAACAGTTTGATTACCTGCTATTCCAAAATTTTCAACCAAAACATCAACTACGTTTGGAGATAAAAATGCCGGCAAGGTTGGTCCTAAGTGAATATTTTTGACTCCCAATGAAAGAAGTGCAAGTAAAACTATAACCGCTTTTTGCTCGTACCATGCTATGTTGTATATTATAGGCAAGTCATTTATATCATCTAATTCAAAAACTTCTTTTAATTTCAACGCTATTAACGCAAGTGAATATGAGTCGTTACACTGTCCTGCATCAAGTACTCTTGGAATTCCGGCTATATCTCCTAAATTTAATTTGTTGTATCTATACTTTGCACAACCAGCTGTCAAAATCACTGAATCATTTGGCAAAGATTTCGCAAATTCTGTATAGTAATCACGACCTTTGTGACGTCCATCACATCCGCCCATTACTACAAATTTCTTTATTGCACCACTTTTCACTGCTTCTACTATTTTATCTGCCAATTCAAATACTTGATTATGTGCAAATCCACCAACAATTTCACCTGTTTCAATTTCAATTGGAGCTTTACATCTCTTTGCGTGTTCAATTATTTCAGAAAAATCTTTTTCTTCTCCTATTTTCCCTTCAATATGTTTACATCCTGGATATCCAGCTGCTCCGGTAGTATATATTCTATCTTTATAGCTTTCTTTAGGTGGAACTATACAATTTGTCGTAAACAAAACAGGTCCATTAAAAGTTTCAAACTCTTCTCTTTGTTTCCACCATGCGTTTCCATAGTTTCCTACAAAGTGTGAATACTTTTTAAATGCCGGATAATAATTTGCAGGTAACATTTCAGAGTGAGTATACACATCTACTCCAGTTCCCTCAGTTTGTTTCAAAAGCATTTCCATATCTCTTAAATCGTGTCCTGAGATTAATATAGCTGGATTATTTCTAACTCCAATATTAACTTTTGTAATTTCAGGATTTCCATAAGCTGAAGTATTCGCTTCATCAAGAAGTGCCATACCTTTTACTCCGTACTCGCCCGTTTTTAAAACTAAATTCACTAATTCATCTAATGATAAATCTTTTTGAGTTTCCACCAAAGCTCTTTGAATAAATTCGTCTACTTCATCGCTATCTTTTAAAAGGGCATTGGCGTGTTTTGAATATGCTGAAAGACCTTTTAGACCATATACCGTTAGCTCTCTTAAACTTCTTATATCTTCATTTTCAGTTGCTAAAACTCCAACTTCTGTGGCCTTTTGATATATCTTTTCTAAATCTTTTTCATTGTATAGAGCTGCTTCAAATAAATTTTCTTTATTTTTTATATTGTTAAGTAATCTTTCTTTTAATTCAATTGTATCTATTATTATCTTATCAAATGCTTTTTCATCAAAATTAGCATTTGTAATAGTTGTGAATAAATTGTATGAGATTACATGATTTAATTCCTTTTCTACATTTTGACCTTGCTCACGCATTTCAACCATCACTTGTGCAAGTCCCTTTGTAATCCAAATTAACATATCTTGTAAATTCGCAACGGTTGCAGTCTTCCCACAAACTCCCACTTTAGTACAACCTTTATTTTGGTTTGTTTCTTGACATTGGTAACAAAACATTTTATTTTCCATCTTAATCCTCCAAATAAATCTTTAATATATCTTCTTTAAAAGTTTTTTATATCTTATCGTGATTAAATGATATATTTTATTTCCAATGTCATCTGTAACATATGTTACGTCAAATTAAATTTTCTAATTTTTCTCTGTTAAAAATAATTTTATTCTTATCTATTTCTATTAAATTTTCCTTTTTCATATTCATAAGCTCTCTAGAAACCGATGGCCTTGGTACCCCCAAATAATTTCCCATTTCTTGTCTAGTTAGTGTCAATACCAGTTCATCTTCTTCCGAATGATTTAATATGTACTTAATTAATTTTTCTCTAAGAGTTGCTGCTCCCATCATTAAAAGTTTTTGATTCAAAAAGAAAGACTTTCCCGCTAAAATTTTAAGCATATTATTTATTATTTTTAAATTCAAATCATCGTTTCTGCTTAATAAAAGAGCCTTTTTAGGTATACACAATATTTTACTATCTTCATTTGAATAACTTGAATAATCATAGCTTTCCGATTCTAAATACATATATACTTCTCCGAATACAGTCCCTGTAGAGTTAAATACATTAACTATATTCTTCTTTCCATTTGAATCTATATTTTCAACTACTACACTCCCCTTTTCTATTATGAAAGTATATTCCGGTCTATCTCCTTGATTAAAAATATATTCTCCACTTTTAAAATTCTTTACAAAAGAATCCGAATCCTTTAAAAATCTTTCTATTTCTTTTTCACTCATATTAAAAAATAAATTGCTTTTATTTGCCATAAATTTATCTCCAAGTTTATAATTTTTCTACATTATACCCTAATCCCTCAAAATCTGTTATAATAAAAAAATCAAGGAGGCAAAGATGAAAAATAGAAAAAAGGGCATAGGTATATCTGGCCTTATTAAAATATTTTTGATACTTTTGTTGATAGGACTGATTACTTTAGCTACACTAACGGGAGGTTATGTGCTTTCAGTATTAAAAGCTGCCCCTCAAATTGACCCAAGTAATTACAGATCGCTAATCAATGAAACTTCTCAAGTTTATTCAGACGATGGACAACTTATTGAAACTTTAGTTAGCAGTGAATTTTCAGAATATGTAACGCTTGATAAAATTCCTGAATATTTACAAAAAGCTGTCATATCAGTTGAAGACGAAAGATTCTATGAACACAATGGTGTTGACTTCAAGAGAGTTGTCGGAGCTTTAGTGCACGATTTAAAAACTAGATCTTTTGACCAAGGCGCATCAACTCTTACAATGCAACTTGCCAAAAATTTATATACATCTTCATCTAAAGATGTAAACAGAAAGCTTACGGATATATTTTACGCTTTTAACATAGAAACTCATCTTTCAAAAGATCAAATACTTGAAGCTTATTTAAATTCAGCAGGATTTTCTAAAGGTACGGTTGGAGTACAAGCTGCTTCTAAGACATTTTTTAATAAAGATGTTTCTGAATTGACATTAGCAGAAGCTTCTCTACTTGCCGGTGTTACAAACAGACCTACTAAGTACTCTCCATATAACAATGCAACTTTGACAGCAGAAGATAATATGGAAACCGTACAATTTGTACTACTCCCTACAGCTAAAGACAAAGAAAATTCTAGTGAAACTGTTCAAATTGCTCAAACACTTTTTGACTTGGGAAGAATAGATAAATTTGATTTAAACCAAGTTAAAAATAATGTATACACTCCTATCAAGGCTGAATTCAATCCCATATCTAAAAAAAGACAAGAGTTAATTTTAGACTTGATGTTAAAACAAGGCTATATTAACCAAGATGAACATGACAGTGCTAAAGCTCAAGAAATTGAAATAAAAATTGGAAATAGAAGCCAAAAAGGTTTGAGTTCTTTCTTCGTTGATGAAGTTAAAAGAGAAGTTGTAAATATATTGGAATCACTTGGCTACTCCAGTGAAGATGCTCACGCAAAATTATATAATGGTGGATTTAATATTGTTTCTTCTATGAATTTAGAATTACAAAAACACTTAGAAGAAGTTACTTCCAATGCTAAATATTATCCTGGAAATCGAACAGATGACAACGGAATACCTCAACCGCAAGTTTCAGCTGTACTTATGGACCAACACAATGGTCAAGTAAAAGCTCTAATCGGCGGACGTGGAATTTCAGGAGGACAAACTTTAAATCGTGCTGATGTTCCTCGTCAACCCGGCTCATCTATAAAACCTATTTCAGTATATATGACAGCGCTTGAAAATGGTTCAACTGCTGCAGATGTATATTTAGATGCTAAGATACCTCCAAAAGTTTTGGGGACAAGCAATTGGAGCCCTTCAAACGTAGGCGGATACGTAGGCTGGACTACAATAAGAAATTTAATTAGAAGGTCTTCAAACGTCGGTGCAATATTAGTTGCAAGAGATATAGGCTCTGATTTAAATGCTCATACTAAGACAACTTACTCAAGAGCAGTAGACACAGATAAAGCATACAATATGATGATTGATAATCTAAAATCTATTGGTGTAAGCTCTGTTATAAGTACTAAAGACAATCCTAAGTACAATGATGCAAATGCTGCTGCACTTGCTCTTGGAGGTATGACCCATGGTATATCTCCTCTTGAAATGGCTGGAGCATATACTCCTCTTGCCAACGAAGGTATTTATCAAAAGCCTACATTTGTAAATCAGATTACAAATTCACAAGGTGACGTAATCTACAAAAAAGACCCTGTGGGAACTCAAGTTATAAAACCGGGGACATCTTTTATAATGACAAATATACTACACGATGTAGTCACTCAAGGAACCGGTACAAATGCTAATTTCTCAGGAATGTATTTGGCCGGCAAGACAGGTACTACAAACGAGAAAAAAGATGCTTGGTTTGTTGGCTACTCTCCGTATTATGTTTGCTCTGTATGGATTGGTAATGATAGACACGAAAGGCTCCCATTCATGTCTTATGCTGCCGCTACACTTTGGAAAGGCATAATGAAACCTATTCATGAGGATTTGGAAAACAAAGTCCCTGAACAACCAAATGATGTCGAAAAGAAATATGTAAGAGCTATTGGCAGAAGCGAATATTTCTTAAAGGGAACTCAAGCTCACTACACCAATAAACTTGGTTGGTATGATAGCAGCGAAAATAAAAAGGAAAAGAAATCTGACGACGATAAAGATAAAAATAAGAAGAATGACAACAATAATAAGTCAAAGAGTAAGGGTAAGTCAAAAGATAGAAGTAAAGACAATGAAAAATCAAAATCTCGTTCATCTAAAAATAATGACTAATATAGTTTAAAAAGGACTGTTGCAAAAGTCCCAAAATTAAAAAATGCTCTATAATATCTGTTGGAGAATAAAACTCCAACAGATATTTTTATGTAAAAAAATTTCACCCATACTCAATTAGTCTCAAACTTTAAATAAGAAATAGAAAATTGGAGGTAGATATAAGTACAAAGTAGTATTATAATAAATTTATTTGGGTTTAAAGATATAGTTTTTACTGATTTTGATGAGGATAATGATTTTGTTTATATTTATATCTATGTTTCTAGAGTGTATTTTGTTAGTATTGAAGTCCTAAAATAATTTGGATTCATTATAATAGAATCCCAAACATCAGATATACTAATATTATTCATCATAAGAAATCTTTGATTTTTTGAAGATGTTAGGCAATGCTAGGTTTTAAGACCCCAAATAGATCCCTGAAGACTATTTCAAACGGCTGCATAAGACTACAAACAATACCTATCTCCTTCAAGGTACACTTCACTTTTCCCTTTTACAGAAATAGGCATTGTTTGTAGATGGCTATTAAACCCTTTGAAAAGGTTATTAGATGGTTTATGTTTTACAACCCTAGAATTTTATCATTTATTAATATGATAAATTACTTCCTTTTTTAGCTGTTTCACAGTATTACTGTTATGAACCGTGGGTTATCATCTCCTATTCAGGTTATTTTTCAAATATAACTATAATATAGAGGTATTCTTGACTATTTTTTGCTTTTTAGTGACTAAGTTGATTATACAATCTTCCAACTTTTAAAATTTTTATTTTTTACTATTTTTGCTTAGCTTATTATAAGCCCATTCAAAATAAGAAATAACATCACTATATAAAAACATTCCTTCATAAAAAGCTAAATAATATTCTTCTATTGTACCCGGCCTATAAATACCATAAAAATCTTCAAACTTATCAGATGTTAAATTCCCTTCAATAATAATTTTAAAAAATTTTTTTGTATCTTTATTGCTTTTTTCTAACTTCATCAAAATTTGCTTCGCCTTATTAAAATTCCTTTGTTTATAATAAAGAATAGAAGCTGGTAATAATATTTGAGTATCATCATATTTCATATTTTCTTTATAAAGATTTTCACCTTTTTCAATATCTTCAAAATAAGCATATAATGCCATCAGACGATATCTTATGCCCAAATTATCATTTTTACATAAATTTAACATACTCTCAGCAACTTTTATTGAATTCTTAAACATGGATAATTCAATTAACATTTCTAAATAAAAAGCCATTCCCCTCATATATGGCCTAGTTTCTAATATTAACCAAAAATCGCCAATATTTTCTTCGGTATAAATTCCTTCATCTTCAAGATATTTTTTGCCACTTTCTAAAATTTTTTCAACTTTTTTTAAAAGATCAATATTTGAATTAGCTTTTATTTGCGCCTTCAAAATTAAAGCATCCACATTATTAGGTTCTAGCTTTAAGGCCTTATTTACATATTTTAAAGCTTCCGTTTCACTATTAGCATTTTGAGCCATTTCCATAAGATCGTAAACATTATCTTCGTCAAAAATATTTTTATTTTTATAATAATTTTCTATAAACTCTTTTCCAAATCTATCATTATTATAAATATCTATTTAATTCAAAAAATTTTCTAATTTTTCATCAAACTTATTATCCATTTATTTCCCCTCTCTCTGCTCTTTATCATAAATTATGTGTATATTTTACAACGCCAATATTAAGTAACTTAATAACATTATCAACAAGAAAATTTATAAAATTTTAATTTTTAATAAGCTAATTATTTCTCTATAATTTTCAGATTCTTAATTTATAAAATCTGTATTCTTGTATCAAGTATCAGGGAAAGTTTTTATGTGCGGTTATAATACAACTACACATAAAAACTCTAAACTAGCTACTTAATTAAGATACTCCTAACCCTATTCTTTTTATTTTTGTTTTGTTTAACTGTAATATATAGCATTTCATTTTCATTTTATAGCATATAATCTTATATTACAATTATCAAGTTTTATATTTTGCGACAAACAAATTTTTTGATAAATTTTATAAAGAATATATATCAGATAAAATTTCATCCTAATATCTATTCTTTTTGTCTAATTGATTTTTATTATAGTGAAGGAAAAAATCAGATATCCTTTCAAAGTATATTGTTGATGTAATAAAAAATAAGATCGGACGTGTCCTCACATCATGCAAGAGAATATAGATATGCCTATGGATCAGTAGAGTCAAAAATAGGAGAAAATTTCTTTTTAGTCTCACCATATTGTAATACAGACTGTATGAATATCTTTTTAAAAGTCCTTAAGATTAAATTTCCATAGCTCATTTTTATTATTCTTTTGCTAATATTTAATTTTTTTTAATATCTTATACGCTACTAAACAACATATAATATTTATGATTATACTAATCATAAACTCAATTATTGATGCCTCATATATTCCTGAAAAAACAAAAACTGATGATATCGGATATATGGCTCTTATAACTTCTTTAGAAGCGAAGAAAATTCCTATAAAAGAGTATATTTCAGAGATAATCATAGCTATCCAATAACTCCTTCTAACAAGTCCAGTAAGTGCAATGATTGGAGATACTGTCATAAAAACACCTATAGCGGTTAATGCATATACAACAAAATAATTAACTGCTTCACTTATATTTACAGCATCTAAATGAAGTATCGCTTCTATAATTAAAGATACCATAAACAATATTAGATAAACAAAAATACTACCCAACAGAGTAATTACCATTTTTGCAGTAATCATATTACTCTCATCTATCGGTATTAACTTTAATGATTTGAGTACATCTTCCTGTTCCTCACGACAAATAATATATCCTCCAAACAAGACTATCAAACTTGGCAACACAAAATATGTTGTTAAAGACTGCACTTGTAAAATATACCATCCAAATGTGTCTATATACTTTTTGCCACCAAATGAAAATTGTCCTTGAAGAAATACAACTCCTAAAGTCATCACGACTGCAAATATAAGCAAAAATATCAATTTTGATCTGTGAAGTTTTTTATATTCAGCTAATAAAAGGGTCTTCATTTACCATCCTCTCCTTTTCAATAATAATTTTGTAAATATTGTAAATACAACTATCCATCCTCCTATACAAAGAAGAGAATAAACTATATTTATATCTTGATTTAATACTATTCCCGGAACATCTCTTAAAACAATTGCAGTAGAACTCGATAATGGATGCACATACATATTAACCATTAAAATTACAAATCCCGAAAACGCATAAACAATTGTCAAGCAAACAGGTAGAATATATTTTTTTGTCAAAAATGCGACAGATAAAATAGGAAGCATAGAAACTGCTAAAAGTCCACTAATCTCAAAACACTTTCTAATAAAAAAAGCAATCAAAGAATAATCTATCTCTATTTTATGAATAAATTTTCCAAAAAGAAGCGTAAATAAAATTGACAAACTCATAAATGCTAAACTATAAATAAGCACAATTACAAATTTGCTGACTAAAAGATTCATCTTTTGAATTGGAATAATCCATAACGATTTAAAAATATCATTCTCATGCTCTACGGACATGATCATTGTAGAAAATATTCCTAATGTAATTGGCAAAATCAGCCATAAATTATAACTAAATATTGCCCATTTAAAATATTTCATCGGATTCTCTGAAAGATCTATATTCCCAAAGTAGATAGTGGCAAGCAATGGCATTAAGAGTGTTGCCAGAAACATCATCCAAACAATCTTTTTCCTTTTTAATTTAAGAAACTCTACTTTAACTAAATTAAGCAATTCCCTCTCCTCCGGATATTTTCTTGAAGTAATCTTCTAAAGAATCATTGCATGTTTGTGATGAAATCACCGATATACCACTCATAACCAAAGACTTATTAACTTTAGCTATATCTGTTCCATGACTATATATCCTTATATGATTATTATCTTCAACTGAATAATTTGTTATTCCAAATTCCTTTTCCAAAATAATAGTAGCTTTTGATACGTCTGATACTTCCAACATAATATACTTTCTATTTTTCTTATTTAATTCTTCCATACTGTTTTCTTCTAACAAAACTCCTTTATCTATAATTCCCACTGTATCAGCAAGGAGTGTTATTTCAGATAGAATATGACTGGAAATTAAAATTGTTTTTCCTTTTTTTACACTTAAATCTTTTATAAAATCTCTAACTTCCGCTATACCTATTGGATCTAATCCATTTGTCGGTTCATCTAAGATTAAAACCTCAGGATCATGTAAAATTGCATTAGCTATTCCCAGTCTTTGTTTCATTCCTAAAGAATAATTTCCAAAGAGTTTTTTATCTTTATATGGCAGACCAACCACTTCTAAAGCATTTTTAACCGCATTAGGAAAAGCCGTTCCTCTTAACATTGCAAATATTTCCAAATTTTCTGTCCCTGTAAGATTAGGATAAAATCCGGGTGTTTCAATAATTGCACCAATTCTTGGATAAATTTTTTTCTCGTTACCTTTTATTTTTTTGTTAAAAACACTTACTTGCCCATTTGTAATATCCGTAAGGCCCAATATCATCTTCATAATGGTTGTTTTGCCAGCTCCATTTCTTCCTAATAACCCATAGATAGAACCTTTTTCAATATGTAAATTTACGGAATTTACAACCTTTTGTTCTCCATACACTTTTGTTAAATTCTTTGTTTCAATAATATAATTTTTCATTTTATTTTTCTCCTTAATAGTTTTGTCTTTTCATTGATTTTATAGCGAGTATAAAAAATACTATTCCGATTGATAAAATAGATACTAAACAACTAAACGGGGATGCATTTAGTGAATATCCACCAATACTATTTTCTACCATTTCTTTAGCAGCCGGTGACACATTTTGATAAACCCCTAATAAACTTGCAAGCGGATGTATATGTAATAATATTGATGCTCCAAATATCCCAATTCCTAAATAAAGTAAGCACATAGAAATAGGTAAAACATAACTCTTAGAAAAAGTAGCAATGTAAATCACAGGAAGCATTGCAATAGGAATTAACAAAGCTGCTAACATATATAAGATAGCTGCTTCTTTCAATGTAACTAAATTAAAATCTATGAATCCTGAACTTAATATTGCACCCAAGATAGATGATATATATGTTAATACCATTAAAAAAAGTGTCATTAATTCTATCAAAATAAATTTCACAAAAAATACTTCAAATCTACTAACCGAAGTTATTAGTACATTCTTTAAAGTATCATTCTTTTTTTCATCGAAAAATAACATAGTGGAAATTATTCCAATTACGATTGGCAAAAATACAAAGGTTAAATTCTTAAATGCCAAACAATATAAGTCCCCAAAGCTATCCATGATGGGACTTTCTCTTGAAATCGCAAATGCCCTTTCAATTGCAAACAAATTTAAGATAGCAGTTAATATAATAATGCCTATCAAAATTTTGTTTCTCTTCCATTTTTTTATTTCAGCTTTTATTAAAAACATTTTGCACCTCCTTAACAATAAATACTATAAATGATTAACCTTGCCATAATCTTGCGACACCCTTGTTTTTATCTTGTTTCAATAAAAAAAGCCCCAAAAAGAGGCTTTCTAAATCAGCTACTTACATTGCAAACTCCACAGTAAAGACAGTTTTTATGTTAGGTATACTACTTACCCTTATTTTGGCATTATTCACTCTTAACAATTCTTTAGCAATTGATAAGCCAAGTCCCGATCCTTTTGTTAATCTTGAACTATCTGCCTGATACATTCTATCAAATATATATGGTAAGTCCTTTTCACTTATACCATTTCCATTATCTAAAATCATCAAAGTAGCTTTTGTATCCGATTCTTCTAATTTCAAGTGTACTCTATCACAATTACTGTGAATAATAATATTGTTTATAATATTGTTTAAGCTCCTAAAATAGGCATTTTCATCTATCTTTATATAGAATTCCTGTTCCGGAATTTCAATTTCATAACTTATATGTTTTTCTTCAAAAATAGGAATCCAGTCGCTTATCACATTTCTTGTTAATTCATTAAGGTCTTTATCTACAAAAGAAAACTTCCATTCTCCTGAATCCAACTTTACCCAATCAAAGAGTTTTTCTACAAAATCCTTCAAGTAATGTGCCTTACTTAAAGAAATTTTTATATAATCATCCTTCTCATCTCCCGTAACAATTCCCTCTTGCACTGCTTCTAAATATCCAACCAAAGAAGCTAATGGTGTTTTCACATCATGAGACAAACTTGTCATAAGCGATTTATACGCCTGTTCTGACTGCTTTTGTTCTATTAGCTTGTTCTGACTTTGTAGAGTTATCTCATTTATATCATGACAGATCTTTTCTGTAGTTTCATTTTTCTTAATTAAAATTCTGCGATTGTAATCACCATTTTTTATATCAACGAGTACTTCCTGAATCCTGTTTATTTCTTTTTTTATGTTCGTAATTTTTTTTAACAAACAAAAAATTACAAATATCAATAATAAGATTATGATGATTTTTACATCCATATATCATACCCCCTTACTAAAACGATAACCCACGCCCCTAACTGTCAAAATATAAGTTGGTTCTTCAGGGTTAGGCTCTATTTTTTTTCGAAGCTTACTGATAAAGGACATGATATTACTATCATCAAAAAGATAATCTTCTTCCCAAACATTCGTATATATTTGTTTTTTTGTAAAAATCCTCCCTTTATTAGACGCAAGAAAATACAATAAATCAAATTCTTTATTTGTTAATTCTATGTTATTATCACTTATTTTTACAGTTCTATTTTCCTTATCTATTTGCATACCATCTATTGTGAGTATATCAGACTGGTCTGTGCTTTTCTGATTGAAATCTATATATCTACGAACCATAGCTTCAACTCTTGCCTTAAGTTCATT
>NZ_JAXDSS010000049.1:0-3145 GCF_034090345.1 Peptoniphilus sp.
AATATAGTTCCAATAGATTGTGACGCTTCCGCTTCTGAAGTAAATCAGTTCAACAGAATAAAACTTATGTTGGCACAGGCAAAGAAGAATTTAGAAAATAAAGAAAGTGTACCAATAATTAAAAAGAATATCAAAATAGCAAAGAGATAAGGTGAAATTCTTATCTCTTTCTTATTTTGATTTTAAGTGTTAAACTTATATAAATAAATCTTTTTACAAAGTTAATGAAAATGATTATTGACATGTGGGGAGGTAAATATATACTAAAATCAAGCGGTGGCTATTATAGATTTTATAATTCTAAGGTTTAAAGCAGTAAACTTTAGTTAAGGAGATACTTATGAAAAAAATAAAAATTTTGTCTATAGGGTTGATGTCTGTTATGCTATTATCTACTTCTGTATTTGCAAGTGATATTAGCAATAGTGAAAAAGTTGTTGATAATGATACTGATACAAGAGTTGAAGCTACAATGTTAAGAGCAGCTACTAATTTTCAAGATAAAGGTGGC
Organism: Peptoniphilus sp.; assembly: GCF_034090345.1. Taxonomy (GTDB): domain Bacteria; phylum Bacillota; class Clostridia; order Tissierellales; family Peptoniphilaceae; genus Peptoniphilus. The sequence continues at coordinate 512 of NZ_JAXDSS010000049.1, forward strand.
TGGGGCGAATATGGATGGGGATTGAGACATGCATGGGCTAAATATACTCATCCTCAACGAACACATAGAGTTGTGTTAGTAGTAGACAATAGTTATCACTATGGAGCTTATGAGTTAGCTGGACCACAAAATTATTCATATAAAGAAGCTCGAACTGGTAGATACGTAAGTGCTTATGGAGAATTAGATTAAAGTAAAAACGTTTTATTGTTAATTTGAAGTAGTTTGATAGCCACCGCTTATTTAAGGAAGGAGATAAAATGAAAAAAGTATATAATATCTTTATGTTGCTGTTTTCTTTTGTTTTAATAGTGTTGTGTGTAAAGAAGACAAGCATAGATGAATTTAAAAGAGTTATGGAGAACCCATTTAGAAATGGCGTTAAAATAGAACAACAAAAAGGGTCAAAAGAAGTTTTGGAAAAATTGTTGGATATGTCTAAAAAATACAATTTGACAATAGTAAAACCGATAAACGAACATAGTAGTGTTGATTATTACATCTATTCGCCGAATAATGAATTTCAAAGAAATATTTTAAAAATTTCAGATGATAATTTTAAAACTATTACAAATATGCCAAGTGATTCAAAAGAAAAGGTCTTTAGCATGTTCTATAATAATAAAATAAATTTTAAATCACTTGAAGAATTAAAAAATATAAGTCTTGAGGGAATCTATAATATCTATGGCGAAAGCTCAAATATGTTTTTGAACGATTTAGAAAAAGTTAATACGGAATATCAAGAATTTTTTAATGTTTCTATAGAAAATAGCGATAAATACCATGGGAAGGGCTTTAATGATAATTATGAAAGCGGAATGTATTTGATATTATCTATGGGAATGTTGGTAATCTCTTGTGTATTGGCTATGTACTTGGTTGATTCAAATGAGAGAGGATTTGCCATAAGAAAATTAAATGGGCATGATGAAAATACTATATTAAAGAGGACTTTTTTTAAAGATATAGGATTTCCTTTAGCTTTAAGTATAGGTATAAGTATTATAATTTCAATTTTATTTATATATTTAAAAGGTTACTTATCAAGAGTAGAAAATCTTTATATATTTTTTAAAGGATTAAAATACTATATTATATTTTTATTTGTACACTTAGTTTACGTAGCCTTATATTTAAAATTTAAATTGAGTAGACTAAGAGCTAAACAAATGGCAATGGTAATAAAATCCGGAAGACGAAACGGCAATATTTTAAATCAATTGACAGTTATGGGGTCGATTTTTATTGTAGTCATTAGTTTGGTATGGCTCTATCCGGATGCAAGTGAGCTGGCATCTAAGAAGAGTATGATGAATAACTATAAAAAGTATATGGATTATACAAAAGTGGGTGTTTGGAGTTCTAAGGATGTAAAAGATGAAACAATATATAAATTGGGAGAACTTTGGAAAATTTTAAATGACAATGGGGCAATTTTGTTTAGTAAAATAGGCGAAGATGATGCAAAAGTTCCAATTAATTATATTTACATAAACAAGAAATATATAGAGGTTTCAAATTTAAAAGACCAAAATAAATCGCTTCAAAATTTATCTGATGACTCAAAGGTTATGGATATTATTGTGCCAAAAAAATTAAGGGAATATGAAAGTGATATTTTACAAAAGGCTCATATGTACCACGTGAGAGATAAGTTTTTGTACGAAGATATATTGAATAAAACAGACTACTATTCTGAAAATATAAACAATCCTGATTATAGGGAAAATATATACTATATAGAAGATAGTAAAAATTTATTTAATTTCTCTAATGCTGCTAGATCAAATGGCAATGATGTATTTCTTGTAATAAATAATAAAAATGTAAACGGTAATGCCTATATACCGACATTACCGGAATTAAATATACCAAATGATAAAGTGCTTGAACAGAAAATTGAACAATTTTTTCAAAGCGATAGCATGAGGCGTACTACTGACTACACTATTACTCCATTAAAGGTTGAATTAGGAGATGGGCTTAGGTTTTATGAAATAAATGTGAAGATAGCTATTTCTGTGTTTATATTTAGTTTATTATTTTTACTAATGTCAATCTACACTTATGCGTCTGTATATTTTCAAAATAATAAGAATAAAATTTCTATTAAAAAATTCTTAGGGTTTGACTTTTTCAAGATACATAAAAAGATTATGATGAATTTTGTTGCATCTGAAATATTAATTTTTGCATTATCAATAGCAATGGCTAAGTATTTTGAAAATAGCATTAAATATTTTTATGCATTGAAACCCGCAATAGCAATAAACATAGTAGTTTTATCTATAAGTTTTATAGTTTTTATATTCGTTTTAAGGCGAAATGAAAAATATAAGATTGTAGAAGTATTAAAAGGAGAATGATATGGAAAAAATCATAGAATTAAAAGATATATCCAAAAGTTATGGGGAAAACAGTGTATTAAAAGGTTTTAGTGATATATTTTCAACTGGAGAAATGGTTGCTTTGGTTGGAAAGAGTGGAAGTGGGAAGAGTACGTTGTTAAATATTATAGGTCTGTTGGAAAATAGTGATAGCGGAGAAATAATTTATAAAGGTCAATCCATAGGCAATATTGATTCTAAACAAGCTATGCGGATTAGAAGATATGGACTGGGATATGTATTT
>NZ_JAXDSS010000099.1:0-2697 GCF_034090345.1 Peptoniphilus sp.
AATGCGATGCTTTTTGATGGTCGGGGTGAGAGGATTTGAACCCCCGGCCCCATGGTCCCAAACCACGTGCGCTACCAAACTGCGCTACACCCCGAAATCAAAGTACTAATAAATTATAATTCTATTATGAAAATTTTGCAAGTCTTTTTTTATATCTTTTAAAAAGTTTTTTATAAGACTTTGAAATCAATCATTTTTTGAATTCAATTAATTTGTTTTAATATTGTACATAATTTTTTACAGAAAAACAATAAATTTTTAAATAAAAATGAAAATTTATAGATAGATTGGCTAAATTACTTGAATTAGACTTGTTTTAATAATATAATTATATGGCAAATTGTAAGAGGAATTGGAGGAATTTATGAAACTTTCTAAATTATATATGCCAACCCTTAGGGAAGCACCTCAAGATGCAGAAATAGCGTCTCATAAATTGTTGTTAAGAGGAGCTTTTATTCGAAAATCTGCAAGTGGAATATATTCATACTTGCCTTTAGGATATAGAGTGGTAAGAAAGATTGAAAATATTGTAAGAGAAGAAATGGACAGAGCGGGAAGTCAAGAGATACTAATGTCTGCAATACAACCCAAAGAAATTTGGGAGGTATCAGGCAGATGGGATAGATTTGGCCCTGAGATGTTTAAATTAAAAGATAGACATGAAAGGGAGTTTTGTCTTGGACCGACTGCTGAAGAGTATTTTACAACTCTAATAAAAGATGAAGTAAAATCTTACAAGCAACTTCCTCTAAATTTATATCAAATACAGACAAAGTATAGAGATGAAAAGAGACCTAGATTTGGAGTTAATAGAGCGAGAGAATTTAGTATGAAAGATGCTTATTCTTTTGATATCGATCCGGAGGGAATGAAGAAGTCTTATCAAGAAATGTATGATGCATATGAAAAGATATTTGATAGAATAGGACTGGAATATGTTGTTGTTGAAGGTGACAATGGGGCCATGGGAGGAAACCAATCTCATGAATTTATAGCTCTTGCAGATACTGGAGAAGGTGTAATAGCTTATGGAACTGGATATGCAGCAACTGCCGAAAAGGCAAAAGTAGTTTATCCGCAAGTCCCGGACGAAGAGGCAAGAGAACTTGAAGAAGTTCATACACCTAATGCTAAGACTATAGAAGACGTTTCAAGCTATCTTGGTGAAGAAAAATCAAGATGTTTAAAGGCTGTTGATTTTATGGTTCAAGAAAAACCTGTAGTAGTTTTTATACCTGGAGATAGAGAAATCAACATGGCAAAACTTGAAGGTTACTTGGGCGTTCCTGAACATGAAATAGAGGCAATGAATGATGAACAGATAAAGAACGTAGGAAGTGTGCAAGGTTTTACTGGACCTATGGGAATAGATGCAAGACTTATTTTTGATTCATCTGTTACAAGACTTCATAATTTAATAGTTGGAGCTAATAAGGAAGATTACCATATAAAGAATGCAAACTACGGAAGAGACTTCGAAGGGGAAATTGCTGAAGACTTACTTGAAGTAAAAGAAGGCGATTTAATTGAAGGAACCAATGAAGAATATAAATTTAGACGCGGTGTCGAAGTAGGAAATATATTCCAACTTGGAACTAAGTATTCTGAATCCATAGGAGCAACTTATTTAGACCAAAATGGAAAAGAACAAATTATTTGGATGGGTTCTTATGGCGTTGGAGTAACTAGAACTGTTGCGGCAGTAGTTGAGCAGTTTAATGATGATGACGGAATTATCTGGCCTATATCAGTTGCACCATATCACGTTATAATCACTGTGATGAAGGCAAATGATAAAACTCAAATGGCATTAGGGGAAGAAATTTATAACGAATTGATTTCTAAAGGATATGAAGTTTTACTTGATGACAGGAATGAAAGACCCGGAGTTAAGTTTAAAGATAGAGACCTTATAGGTATTCCTCTAAGAATAACAGTTGGTAAAAAAGCTGACGAAAAAATAGTGGAATATTCTACAAGAAGAGAAAAAAATAATGTTGAAATTGAATTAGGTGAACTTTATAGTAAAATAGAAGTTGACTTTAAAAATAATTGAGGTAATATGGCAGAATTTAAATTTGAAATAACTAGACATGTTGTAACTCTATCAACAAAGAGTAATGGATGGACAAAAGAGCTAAATATGGTTTCATGGAATGGTCGTGCTCCTAAATATGATATAAGAGAATGGGACCCGGAGCACATTAAAATGAGCAAGGGAATTACATTTGATGAAGCTGAATTTAATGAGTTAGTTGAAGCAATTAAGAATATATAAAATTAGACTATCTTTTACCAATATGGTATAATGGATTAATTATCATTTACGGAGGATGAAATGACAGATATTAAGAGAGAAAATAACACAGTAAAGTTTGAAATGGTGTTGAAAGCTGAAGAAGTTAAAATCGCCGAAGATACAGTTTTTAAGAAAAATAGAAAGTATTTCCAAGTTCCTGGATTCAGAAAGGGGAAAGTGCCAAGAAAAATAATCGAAAATGTTTATGGCAAAGAAGTATTTTTAGAAGATGCTATCAATGAAATTTTACCTAAGAAATATGAAGAAACTATTGAAGAATTAAAGCTTGAAGTTGTAGACCAGCCGCATGTAAATATTGAAGAAGCTCACTCAGGTGAAGATATTAAGGTTGAAATTTCAGTAGATGTAAAACCTGAAGTTAAAATCGAAGGATA
>NZ_JAXDSS010000077.1:0-11223 GCF_034090345.1 Peptoniphilus sp.
CTTATAGTTATATTCTTATTCTTTACAGGTTCTATAGCATCTCTTTGATACACTTGAGCTCCTGAGTCAATTATATCTGTAAGCTCTTTATAATTCATACTCTTAATTACCTTAGCATCTGCATTCACCCTTGGGTCGTCAGTCATTATACCATTCACATCAGTCCAATTTTCATATATCTCTGAATCTAATGCACTAGCTATGATGGAGCCAGTATAATCCGAGCCACCTCTTTTAAATGTCCTTATATTTCCCAACTCATCACTTCCATAAAACCCTGGTACAACAACTTTAGATTTAGAGTTAATTATATTTGATATTCTTTCATAACTCTTTTCAAAATTTACATTATCTTCTTCGCCAAATACGATAAGATCTTTTGCATCTATAAACTCATAATTCAAATAATTAGCCATTATTTTTGCATTTAAGTATTCTCCTCTACTTACTATGAAATCTTTTGATGTAGAGCCTTCTATGGCTTTAAATACAACATCAATTTCAGGAGTACATTTCTCTTCTATGCCCAAGTCTTTTGAAATTTCATAAAAACGAGTTTTCAACTCAGATAAGTTTTCATTTAAATCATCATTCTTTTTTAATAACTCAATTTCTAATTTCTTAATTAGCTTTTCAATATCTTTTGTTTCTGTATTTAACTCAGCAACATTCATTAATCTATCAGTAACTTTTACATCTTCGTTATATCTTTTCCCTGGCGCTGAAACCACAACAACATCGCTTTCACTTTTTGATGTAATTATATTTTTAACTTTTGAAAATTGTTTTGCATTACTTAATGATGAACCACCAAATTTAGCAACTTTTTTATTTTTAATTTCTTCAATGTTGTAAGGAGTTTCTTGGTATACACAATAATTTAACCAATTTGAAAAAAATAAATTTCCAGCTGACCTCCAAGTTACTTTTATTCCCTTTGATATATCATTTTCTTTATAGTAATTTACAGGCATATCAATTTTTATATTTTTATCTAAATCTCTTCTGTATTCGTTATTTAAAGTATCTTTGTCATATTCCCAATGTCCAAAATTGAATACAAACCTATAATCTTCGCTCGCTATAAGTCCTACTCCAGTATCTTCTCTTTCAGCTAAAATATTAAGCTCATCTATGTCTTTTAACTGCTCAGATTTTACATAAGTATATCTTGAAGTTGGAACGCTAAATTCATCATCAAATCCTTTTAATATCTTATCGTCTTTTTTCTTTTCAAACTCAAACACTCCAAAAATCTTATTTTCTGACAAATTGTGTTCTACGTTATAATAATGATATAGGGCAGCTTGTGCTGACCAACATATAAACATAGTTGAAAATACATTTTCTTTGGCGTAGTCTAAAATTTCTTTTAATTCATCCCAATATATAATCTTTTCATATTCTAACTTTTCAACAGGTGCTCCTGTTATAATCATTGCGTCGTATTTTTCATGTTTTATTTCATTAAATGTCTTATAAAACTTATTCAAATGGTCAGCTTCTATATTTTTAGGCTCATAAGACCCCATTCTTATTAAATTTATATTGATTTGCAAAGATGTGTTAGAAAGCATTTTTATGAGTTGTAACTCAGTTTCTTTTTTCTTAGGCATAAGATTTACAATAGCCACTTTCAACGGTCTTATGTCTTGACTGGACGCTCTTTGTTCGTCCATTGTAAATATTCTTTCTCTTTTTAACGTTTCTTCTCCAATTAAATCTTTAGGTATTATTAATGGCATCTTATCCTCCAAAACTTATCATCTATAATCTATTTTATTTTTCACTTGTCTTCCAAATCTAAAACAATAAAAAAGAGCCTTCGTATAAGGACGAAAGCTCGTGTTACCACCTTAATTTTTCATTAGCTTGCACTAATGAACTCAATAGGTATCTATCAATACCCTCTGCTGTAACGGGCAATCCCGTACTCACCTAACTAATAGCTTAGCGAATCCATAAAAAGGCCATGTTCCCAATTTCAAAATCTACTTCTTTCACCAATACGAAGCTCTCTGTAATCTTTTTAGAAAGGTACTCTTCTTTTTATATGTTTTATTTAAAATTATTTTAATGTATATTAACATTTTATTTTTTTTGAGTCAATGGATTGGATAATGGTTTTTATGTGTTGCCGGTCATAGTTAAAATGAATAGAAGTTAAGAAGAAATATATAAGATTATCGACGGAATGTAAATCCAATAAAAAAGAAGCTTCCAAAAACTGAAGCTTCTAATTAATTTATTTATGCTCTGACGTCGTCAAATTCTTCGCCCTGTAATTTTTTGTGTACGTATGAACAAGTAGGGATAATTTTTTTACCCTCTGCTCTTGCATCTGCAATTAGTTGTTTAACAAGTGCACCTGCAAGTCCTTGACCTTCCATGGCAGGTCTTACAATTGTGTGTTGAGCATCGATTTTACCGTCTTTTTCAACGAATTGAAGAATTCCATCATATTTTTCTTGACTTTCACCAATGTAATAAGCATTTTGACCTCTTTTAACTTCCATGTCTGCCTCCTAATTGTTTTATAGATTACTTAATGTATACCCAAGTATTAGGAAACTAAAGATGAAGTTAGTAATTTTCTTTAATTTTATATTGTGCAACATAATGTTTTAAAATATCTATATATGTTTTGCCAATTTCAGATATGGGATTGTCAGACCTATAGATATAGACAAGCTCCATTGACTCGTCACTTTCAAGAGGGATTGCCACAAGATTGTCGCCGTTTAGTTCTCTTGAGAGTATTCCTGATGAAATTGTATAGCCATCTAAGCCAATCAATAGGTTGAAAAGTGTTGCCCTGTCTGTTACTACAATTGATTTTCTTGCATATTCGATTGAGTGTAACTCTTCTGCATAATAGAATGAATTGTTTAAACCTTGGTCGTATGTGAAACGTGGATACTCTTCAAGGTCTTTTAGAGTTACAATTTTTTTATTTGCAAGTGGATGATTTTTACTGAAGAATACGTGAGGTCTTGCAGTAAAAAGTTTTTCAAATTTTAAATCATTTGCCACAAAGCTTCTCTTCAAAATTTCTTTATTGAAATCACTTAAATATAAAATTCCTATTTCACTTCGTCTTGTGCGTATATCTTCAATGATTTCAAATGTACGAAGTTCTTTTAGTGAAAATTCATATTCATCTTTTCCGAGCAGTTTTACTAATTTTACAAAGGCATTTACGACAAACGCATAGTGTTGAGAGGCAACTGCAAATATTCTTTTGACAGATTTTTCTGATTTGTACTGACCTTCTAATAGGTCGGCTTGTTCGATGACTTGTTTTGCATAGGATAAAAATTTTGTTCCGTCATCTGTGAGGCTAACTCCTCTGTTTGTTCTATAAAATATTGTTATTCCCATTTCTTTTTCAAGTTCCATGATGGATTTTGAAAGTGTGGGTTGTGTTATAAATAGTTCTTGTGCTGCTGTGTGAATTGAACCGGTGTGAGCCACTTGTATGATATACCTAAGTTGTTGTAGTGTCATTTTTTACCTCTTTTATATACGATTTACCATTTGTATTATATCATTTGACATAAAATTATCAAAACTGATTTTACATAGTGATTGAGTATTTAATTATTTTACACAAACTTTACAATTCAATATCAAGGAATTTACATTGTAGAAATATAATGTGGTTGTAATAAAAAAACACGAACTTAGAAAGGATGAATTCAATGTTTAGTAAAGTTTTTAAAAGATTATTTGTGATGGTTTGTATAATGACATTTACAATTGCACTTACTGCTTGTGGGGCAAAAGATGAAAAGGAATCTACAGATGGTTCTGAAAAGACACAAAGCGCAACTATAAATGTAATTACTAGAGAGGACGGCTCAGGCACAAGAGGTGCATTTGCTGAAATAGTTGGACTAATTGAAAAAGATGCAAGTGGGAATGAAACTGATATGACTTATATTGAGGCTGTTGTTCAAAATTCTACTGATGCAGTTATGACAGCTACAGCTAATGACGAAAGTGCGATAGGATATATTTCTTTGGGGTCTTTGAATGATACTGTCAAGGCATTAAAAATTGGTGGAGTTGAAGCAAGTGCTGAGGATATAACTAATGGCTCATATCCTATTGCAAGACCTTTTAATATAGTCTACAAAGATGGTGTTACACCTGAAGTACAAGATTTCTTAAACTTCATAGCTTCAAGTGAGGGACAAAAGGTTGTTGAAGAAGAGGGATATGTTAAAAATAAAGATGCTAAACCTTATCAAGGAACTAATAATACAGCTTCTATAACAATTGCAGGTTCAACATCTGTAACACCGCTAATGGAAAAATTGGTGGAAGCTTATAAAGCATTAAATCCTGATTTTAAAGCTGACATCCAGTCTACAGGTTCTTCATCTGGAATTCAAGCTGCAATAGACGGTTCAGCTCAAATAGGCATGGCATCAAGGGAACTTAAAGATGATGAAGCCAGTAAATTGAAAAAAGAAGTCATAGCTATGGACGGAATAGCTATTATAACTAACAAAGCAAATCAAGTTTCAGATTTATCAATGGAACAAGTGAAAAATATATTTAGTGGAAAACTAACTGATTGGGCTGAGGTAAATGGAAAATAAGATTGTATATAAAGTAAAAAGTCAGCAAGAGTTTAAAGAGAGTATCGCAAGATACCTCTTTTTGCTCAGTGCTATGTTATCTGTAATATTTATTCTATTAATTTCTTATTTCATATTTAATGGCGGAATAAATGTGTTTCGAGAAGTTGGCATTAAAGATTTTTTGTTAAATTCTAAATGGGCACCTATGAATAAACCGGCTTCGTTTGGTATTTTTTCAATGGTGATAGGTTCTATATTGGTGACATTGATTTCAAGCGCAATGGCTGTTCCTATTGCAGTGTTTGCTGCATCATTTTTGGCTTGTGATTGCCCCAAATGGCTATACAAAATTTTAAAACCGACGTTAAATCTAATGGCGGGGATTCCATCAATAATTTATGGATTCTTTGCTTTGACATTTATAGTTCCTAAGATGAAGGATTTATTTGGTGGCACTGGAATGAGTATTTTAACTGCGTCAATTCTCCTTCTTATAATGATATTGCCGACTATAATTTCCATTTCTGAAAATGCAATACGTTCAGTACCGTATTCTTATTACACAGGAAGTATTGCTCTTGGGGCAACTCACGAGAGAACTATTATAAAAGTTTTGATGCCGGCGGCAAAGAGTGGCATTTTTGCCGGTATAATTCTTGGAATTGGTAGAGCGATTGGAGAAACCATGGCAGTTATATTGGTTGCAGGAAATCAAACTCGTCTAACTTTTAATATTTTTAAGGGAATTAGAACTTTGACCACAAATATTGTAATGGAAATGGGATATGCTTCAGGAATGCACAGAGAAGCTTTGATTGCGACAGCATGCGTCCTATTTGTATTCATCCTTATAATAAATTTTACTTTTTGGATTTTTAAGAGAAGGAGTGAAAGGATATGAGCACTAAATTTGGAATATTGATTTTAATGGCTACAATTCTCATAGGCACTTTTGCTTTTTTGAAGTATAAAAATATGCTAAATATTTATAGGTTTTTGACAACTCTATCTGTGGTATTTACTTTTGGAAGCTTAGCAGTTTTAATAGGCTATGTTATTTCAAAGGGAATACCTTATCTAAAACCGTCTTTATTTGCATTGGAATACACTTCTGATAATGTATCAATGCTTCCGGCTATAATAACAACTTTTATAATTGTGATTTTATCAGTGGCGTTGGCTACACCGATAGGAGTTTTCACAGCAATATACTTGGTTGAATATGCAAAGAGAGGCTCAAAAGTTGTAGAAATTATAAGACTTGCTGCAGAAACTTTACAAGGTATTCCGTCAATTGTTTACGGATTATTTGGAATGATGTTTTTCTCAATTTGGTTGGGATTTGGATTTTCTATAATTTCCGGAGTGTACACTGTATCAATTATGATATTGCCACTTATAATTCGTTCTACTGAGGAAGCTTTAAAAGCCGTAAATGACAATATAAGACATGCATCATTTGCTCTAGGCGCCGGAAAACTCAGGACAATTTTTAAGGTTGTATTACCTGTGGCAATGCCGGGGATAATTTCCGGAGTTGTGCTTGCTACTGGGCGTGTTGTGGGAGAAACTGCTTGTTTAATGTTCACTCTTGGGACTGCAACTAAAATGCCCGATGGACTTTTTTCATCTGCAAGGACTTTGGCATTACACGTTTATATGCTGTCTTCTGAAGGAATGTATGTTGGAGAGGCCTATGCAACTGCAACTGTACTGCTAATCACAGTGCTTATAATTAATTTTATTTCAAATAAGATTGCCAATAGATTTATGGAGGTTAAAAGTTGACACTTAAGTTTAATATAGAAGATTTAAATCTCTATTATGGAGATTTCAAAGCTTTAAAAGGAATAAATATGGGGATAGAAGCTAATGAGATAACTGCTTTTATAGGCCCATCAGGCTGTGGGAAATCTACAACATTGAAGTGTTTAAATAGGATGAATGATTTAGTTGATGGTTGCAGAATTGAGGGCAAGATTGAACTCGATGGAGAGAGCATCAACTCATATAACATCAATGCGCTTAGAAAGAGAGTGGGAATGGTTTTTCAAACTCCAAATCCATTTCCAATGTCAATTTATAATAATATAGCTTATGGTCCAAAAACTCATGGCATAACTGATAAAAATACATTGGATGAAATTGTAGAGAGGTCTTTGAAGGCTGCCGCAATATGGGATGAAGTAAAGGACAATCTAAATAAAAATGCACTTTCAATTTCCGGAGGACAGCAACAGAGGTTGTGTATTGCAAGATGTTTAGCAGTTGAACCGGATGTAATTTTGATGGATGAACCAACTTCTGCATTAGACCCGATTTCTACTGGGAAAATAGAAGACCTTGTCCTAGAATTGAAAAAAGATTATACTATTATCATGGTAACGCACAATATGCAACAAGCTTCAAGAGCTTCTGATAAGACAGCATTTTTCTTAAGTGGTGAAGTTGTTGAATTTGGAGATACCTATGAGATATTTTCTAATCCAAGAGATAAGAGAACAGAAGATTATATTACAGGAAGGTTTGGGTGAGATTGTGCGAAAAAAATTTGATGAAGAACTTGCATTATTAAATGAAGAAATGTTACAGATGAGTATGATAGTTGAAAAAGCTATAGATAAAGCTGTGAATTTAATTTTTAATTCAGACGAAAAGGGTATAAAAGAAGTCTTTGAATATGAAGAAGAAACTGACAGGTTGGAGACAAAAATTCAAGACCACTGCTTGAGACTTTTTTTAGAGCAACAACCGGTTGCAACAGATTTGAGATGGGTTTCAGCTACTCTTAAGATGATTACGGATATGGAGAGAATAGGAGACCAAGCGAGAGATATTGCTGATTTGTGCAAATATTTTAAAGAGGATGACAAGGTATTTTCTGTTGACTCAATAAAGGAAATGGCAAAGGCAACTATAGCCATGGTAAATAAGAGCATAGATGCTTATGTTAAAAGAGATGTTGAAATAGCTGGAAATGTGTCCAAAGATGATGATGTTGTAGATAATTATTTTATAGAAGTTAGAGCTGAGTTTGTAAAGTTGATAAAGAATGAATCCTTAGATGCTGAGCGAATAATTGACTTGATTATGATTACTAAATATCTTGAGAGAATTGCAGACCATGCTGTGAATATTTCAAGATGGATAATATTTGCCATAGAGGGATTTCCTACAGAGGCGTAGTATGTTGATATATATTGTTGAAGATGACAACTCAATACAAAAGTTGATTGAGTATGCATTGAAATCTAAAAATTATACTTGTAAAGGTTTTGAAAATGGTAGGGAGTTCTTTGAGGAACTCTCTAAAGTTGTACCTGATTTAATTTTGCTAGATATAATGTTGCCGGATATGGACGGGACTGAAATACTTGTTAAGTTAAAACAAAACTCAAATACTTCAGATATTCCGGTTATGATGTTAACGGCTAAGACATCTGAGTACGATATTGTCAGTTCGTTGGATATGGGTGCAGACGACTATATGACAAAGCCTTTTTCTGTATTAGAACTCTTGTCGAGAGTTAATGCTCTTTTGAGAAGAAACACTAAGAAATTAGAAGAGAGAATAGAGTTTAAAGGAATTACTATGGACTTGTTGAGAAGAGAAGTTTCTATCGATGGGGATGCAATATCTTTGACATACAAGGAGTTTGAACTTTTGAAATATTTGCTTAGCAATGTTGGGATTGTACTCTCAAGAGAAAAACTGCTAAATGCAGTGTGGGGTTATGATTATGAAGGTGAAACAAGGACTATAGATATGCACATAAAACTTCTTAGAGAGAAGTTAGGGAATAAAAGAGATTTGATAACGACTATAAGGGGTGTGGGATATAAGATAGAAGCCGGAGATAAAAATGGATAGACATATTAAACAAAACTTTATAATTATAGCAGCTTTTTCATTTATCGTGACTTTTATAGTTTCATTTGTTATATATTTTATGGACTATAATCAAAACGAATACCAAGCTCTATCTGATTTTAACTATATAATTCAACAAGAAATTTATAAAGAAACAAATAGAGAATTGTATATTAGTGAATTAAGTGAAAAGACTAAGGGGATAAGGATAAGGTATAGTCGAGGTTTAGAAAAATATGATTCTAAAGAAAATGAAGATTTTAATTTAACGGTTGGAGATAACAAGGATAGTGTAAGTTTTACTAAAGATGAATTTGAAGTTGTAAAAAAATTAAATGACGGTTCTCTACTTGGCGTAAGTAGAATAAAAGATAACTTCTTTGGAATATTTTTACACTTATTACCAATAAATCTTTTAGCTTTGGGGAGTATATTTATTTTTACAAGGATTATAACTAAAAAATCAATTGATAAAATCTTAAAACCTATAAATTCATATGAAAAGTCTGGAGATATAGAAAAGATAATGGATGTACCTGAAGTGTATCCGCTAGGCAGAATTTTATCAAAGCAAAATGATTTGAGATTAAAGGAGCTAGGCGAAGTAAAACGACAAAGGGATACTATAAATACTATATTAGGCGGTATGAAAGAAGGACTTTTAATACTTGATGAAAAAAGACGCATTTTAATGCTCAATTCAGAAGCTTCTAAGATTTTAGAAACAGATGAAGAATCTATAGCTAAGAGCATCTTGTATGTTACAAGAAATAGTGAGATTGTAAAATCTATAGAAAACTGTTATTTAGGAATGCATTCTGAAGGCAGGTTTGAAGTTCAAGACAGATATATAAAGTACTATTCAAACCCTGTGTACTACAATGGAAATATAAGTGGAGCAGTACTCCTTTTGATTGATGAGACCAAGAGGATAGAAGCAGAAAAAATCAGAGAAGAGTTTTCGGCAAATGTATCCCATGAATTGCGAACGCCTTTAACTTCCATATATGGATTTGCAGAACTTTTAAACACCAGGATTGTATCTGATGAAAATGACAAGAAAGAAATGTTCGATAGAATTTATAAGGAATCAAAGAGATTATTGGATTTGATTGATGAGATAATTAAGATTTCTAATTTGGAGTCGAACGTTCAAGTTATTGAAGATATTGTTGATTTAAATGAGTTGTCAGAAGATCTAAAGACACATTTTATTCCAATAGCAACTGAAAAAAATGTTGAGTTAGCTGTTGTTGGTGATGGAGTTTTTAAGACTAACAAGACAATGATTTGGGAGCTGTTAGCTAACTTAATTGAAAATGCAATTAAATACAATGTTGAAAATGGCAGTGTGGATGTTAGTATGAAAGTTTCAGAACATACTGAAATTGTTGTAAAAGATTCTGGAATAGGAATTGATGAAGAGAATCTCAAGAGAATTTTTGAGAGATTTTACAGAGTTGATAAATCAAGAAATAAAAAAAGCGGAGGAACTGGACTAGGTCTTTCTATTGTAAAACATATTGTAAAAAATTTAAATGGAGAGATAGAAGTTCAAAGTGAAGCCGGAGTTGGAACTACAATAAAAATACAATTGCCAATAAACTAGGCCAAAGCTGAATATTTAATCACAAAAAGAGATTGTTAAAAAAATCTCTTTTTTTCTATGTTATTTATTAAAATTCAAGGGGTATACATTTCAAAGGAAGAAAAATATTTTAAAACAATTAAGATAGAAAAGGGTGATTAAATGTCTTTTGAATTAAAAAAAGAATATAGGATGTTTATAGGAGGAGAATGGAGAGAGGCTTCAGATGGACAGTGGTTACAAACTTTCAATCCTGCAACTGGAGAAGTTTTATCTCAAATTCCTCAAGCTACAAATGATGATGTAGATGATGCAGTTGAAGCTGCAAAAAAAGCTTTTGAAACTTTCAAAGATTCTACAGCAGTTGAAAGACAAGCGTTGCTCACTAAGATAGCAGATATAATAGATGAAAACGCCGAATACTTGGCTACTATAGAATCAATGGATAATGGTAAACCTATAAGAGAAACAATGGGCGCCGATATCCCTTTGGCAGCAGACCACTTTAGATATTTCGCAGCTGCGGCAAGAATGCAAGAAGGTACTGCTCAAATGTTGGATAAGAATACTTTAAACTTAATTTTACACGAGCCTATTGGAGTGGTGGGGCAAATAGTTCCTTGGAACTTCCCGTTCCTAATGGCAGCATGGAAATTAGCGCCGATATTGGCAGCAGGAGATGTAACAATTTTGAAACCATCAAGTAGTACGTCTCTTTCAGTGCTTGCACTTATGGAATTGATTCAAGATGTTGTTCCGGCAGGTGTAATAAATGTAATTACAGGCTCGGGTTCAAAGAGTGGAGAATATTTACAACACCACAAGGGAATAGATAAGCTTGCATTTACAGGTTCTACAGAAGTTGGTAGGGGAATAGGAATTGCAGCGGCAGAGAGAATTATCCCGGCAACTCTTGAATTGGGTGGCAAGAGTGCCAATATATTCTTTGAAGATGCTGATATGGACGTTGCGCTTGAAGGGGTTCAACTTGGAATTTTATTTAACCAAGGACAAGTTTGTTCAGCGGGTTCAAGAATTTTTGTACAAGAGAGTTTCTATGACGAATTTGTAGAAAAAGTTGTAGAGGCATTTAAAAAAGTTAAAGTTGGAGACCCGCTTGACCCTGAAACACAAATGGGAGCTCAAGCAAGCCCGGGTCAACTTAGAAAGATTTT
>NZ_JAXDSS010000011.1:0-29823 GCF_034090345.1 Peptoniphilus sp.
TACTATAAAAATTGATATAAATTGTAGTAAAAACAATGATTATTTTGAAATATACGGTAATGGGTTACATGCAAAAGGTAACATAATTTTATTTAGTTGATTAATAGGGTTAAAAATGATATACTTGTTCAAGTAATACAACTTTATGAATTTGAAAATGATTGAATCTTTTAGAGTAAGCCTCAAAGTCTATACATTTACAAATGATTAGAGTAATAAGGAGGTAAATTTTGAAAGGTACAGTAAAATGGTTTAACGGTGAAAAAGGGTTTGGATTTATAACAGGAGAAGACGGAAAAGATGCATTCTGTCATTTCTCACAAATTCAAAAAGAAGGTTTCAAAACTTTAAATGAAGGTCAAGCAGTTGAGTTTGATGTAGTTGAAAGCGAAAAAGGACCTCAAGCTGAAAATGTCGTAGAATTATAAATTATTGAGCAGCCTAGGCTGCTCTTTTTTATGAGGAGGAAAGTTTATGGAAAAACATGTAATTGCAAAAATTGATGGTGAAGAAATTACTACAGCTCATTATGAAAATTTTTTAAGACAATTAAATCCACAGTTAAGAGAGTATTATAATAAAAAAGGATTTTCAAAGGAAATCTTAGATGAATTAATTAGCCAACAACTTTTGGTAATAGATGCTAGAGAAAAGGGGTATGATAAAAATGAAGATTTTATTGAAGTTTTAAAAGCTACAGAAGATTCATTGCTAATGACATATGCTCTTGGAAAAACTTTAGAAAATATTGAAGTAAGTGAAGATGAAATAAAGAAGTACTATGAAGAAAATAAAGAACGCTTTAAACAAGGACCTACTGTTAGCGCCTCTCACATCTTAGTGGAAACAGAAGAAGAGGCAAATAATATTTTTAAAAAAGTAAATGCAGATAATTTTGCTGAGATAGCTAAAGAAAAATCAAGTTGTCCTTCAAGTGCCAATGGCGGAAACTTAGGTGAATTTTCACAAGGTCGAATGGTTCCTGAGTTTGATGAAAAAGTATTTTCAATGAATGTAGGAGAAATTTCTGAACCTGTTAAAACTCAATTTGGATATCATATTATTAAATTAGATGATAAACATGAAGAACTTGATTTTGATAAAATTAAGGGAAGTGTAGAATCGGAACTTAAGGGAAGAAAAGAACAAGAAACTTATGTGAGTAAAATTAAAGAACTTTCAGAAAAACATAAAGTTGAAGTTATAAATATTCAATAATCCTAAAAAATGCTTAGAATATGTTGAAATCAAGCGTTTTTTAAAATCTCGTCACAAACTCGTCAAAAAATCGCTCGTATCTTTTCAAAGCTTTCGCGTTCTTTGTCTTTGTTAATTTCAGCGTAGACTTTGAGTATTGTTTCAATGTTATCTCCCACAATGCTGGATACAATTGTAGGGTCTATTCCCTCGCTCAATAGATGAGTAGTATAAGTGTGTCTAAAGCAATGTGGGGAAGTGTTAAACTTAGTTAGATAGTGTCTAATGGCGGCAGGGTGGATATCGTAAAATATTCGTCCTGCTATATCTACATCAATCTTTTTTAATCTCAAATATAAATCACTTGAAATTGGAACTACTCTATTTGATTTGTTTGTTTTTAATTTTCCAAAAACCTTATCTACATATAACCACTGCTTATTTATATTTATGGAGTTGTCGGATAAATCAAACAATGTAATACCTAAAGCTTCGCCAAGTCTAAGTCCAGTTGAATACAAGACTTCTATAAATAATTTTTGTTTTTCTGTCATAACAGATTTTAAAATATCACTATACATTTTTTCATCTATAAACATAATCCTTTTATTCTCTTTTTTAGAAAGTGTTAGTCCGTCAAGTGGATTGAATGCTATTATATTTAGTTCTTTAATAGCAAAATTGAAGAGTGTTTTAAAATGCTTAAATGCACATTGATAGTTATTTCCTGTTTTTTTAATTTTTTCAAGAAACATTTTTTTAGCATCGTAGGGCAATATTTTTTGAATTGGAACATCATCTAAACTTTCAAATATTTTAAATGATATATTGTAACTATGGATAGTCCCAACTCTTCTGTTTTTAAGTTTTTGATTGTCTATAAAAATTTCTTTTAACTCTTTAAGCGTAATATCGCTATCGATTATATTTTTCCTCTCTAAATCTAAAACTTCAAAAGTTGCTTTTTTTATCCATTCTTTAGCTTCTTTTTTAGTGTTAAATCCGCCTTTGCTTTTTTGTTTCCATTTATCGCCATTTTTGTAAGAAATTATAGCTTGGAACTTGCCATTTTCTCTTTCTCTTATAAAAGAATTCATAAAAGAACCTCCTTAATTTACTATAAGCAGGTTACGTGATATAATATGTGTGCAATGTGGTTATATCATGTAACCTTATCCCTTGTTCTGTTGCAGCAGAATGGGGGATATTTTTTATTATTTTGGCTTTAGATTATTGTGCTATTAATTCAGCAACATCTAAGCTATATCCAAGCACTTCTCCAACTTGTGTAACTTTACCTTTTACTGTAACATTTTGATTATTTGATAGTTCAGCAACGATATTACGTTGGTCGTCATTTTTCAAATAACAAGTTATTCCAATTATGGCAAATTCGTCGTTAGGGTCTGCAATAGAAATATATTGCCCAGAGCTATCAATAACTATAACTTTTCCACTTATTTCAACATATTGGTCTTTATAAGTTTTTTCAGCTTTTAAAGCATTGTTTTTTAAGTCAGCATTCATTTGACTAATAGCCACAGGGTTATAACTTATTTCTGCATTATTGGCTGTATTAGTGTTATCTCCTTTAGGCATTAAAAAAGACACAACAACTATTATTATAGCTATTAAAATAAACCACCATTTTTTATAAAACGGTTTCTTTTCCTTAACTTGATATGTTTTGCCATCTTCGCCTACAAATGTTTTTTTCATAATAAACCTCCTAAAATTTATTTAAAGAACTTTAGTTCTTTTAAACCTAAAAATTTTTAATGGCTTTAAACCATTTTTTATCTTGATTGAGTTTTGCAAGCCTAACTTTTACCATTGCTTTACTGAGACCAAATGTTTTTGAAATTTCATCAATCCCATGGTGTTTTATATTATCTATATACTCGATAGGTAAGAGCACGTTATGTGCAAATATGTTTGCTTGTTGCTCCCATATACCAGTGTATTTACTACTATATTTTAAAAGCCTAGGCTCGACTGTAGAGTGATGATTTAAGTATATGTGACCTATCTCATGACTTATAGTAAACCTTTGCCTTGTGGGCGGCTTATCTGTGTTATAAAAGATATTATATTCTCCGTCATCTATATAACAAAAACCATCTTCTGATATCTCACAAATTTCTTTTTCATAGTTATGATAGGGAATTAAATTCCAATTTTGATTTTTACAAAACTTATCAAGAGAAGTGAAAAAGAAATCTGGATATTCTGTTTGAAACTCAATAATCTTTTTGTATAGAAATTCTGGGTGAGTCCAATTCATTTATATCTCCTAAAAAAAAATAGAGCACTTGAATTTTCAAGCACTCTATTATGCGTCTTAAACGCAAAATCTTATCGGCTGTGTTTCCACAACTATGTTCCTAAAGAACTAATATGTTTATATTATATACGAGTGCTGCTTATTTGTCAAAAACAAATAGATTTTTTATTTTGTTATTAATTAAATCTAAGTATTGTTTATTTAAGATAACATCAAGTAGTGTATCATTTTTCCTAGTAGGATTTATTATCCTTGACTTACTTATTGTAGTTATTTGATGCACATCTGCGATTGTATTTTTATTCAATTTCTTTGCTTTGAGCAAACTTTTAGTTAAATAATTAATTCGTTTTTCTAATTCTTGTGTATCTTGTTCGATAAAATCTAAAAGTTCAGTTTGGACCTTAAAAAACTCATCATGATTTTTATCTAAATAGTGTTTTTCTAATAGATTTACAAAGTCTAAAAGCTCTACATTTGAATCAGCTTCATTTTTTAGATTTTCAAATACGCTAATATCTAAATCTTCAGAGTATTTGTTTGCTATATAGATAACCGCCAAAGCAAATGTTTTATTTTTTTGAACTTTATCTGATACATGATTCAAAGTCTTGTTTATTTGATTGGCAATCGACCATTGTAAAGAGTCATCAAGTAAAACTTGTAAATTTTCATTTATTTTATTTCTGTAAGTCCTAAGAGGGACTACGGTAAGAGTGGAAGATTTTAATGAATCATTTTTAGAAACCACTATACAATAATGATTTCCACCAAGTTCATGACCTACTCTATATCCAAAGTTTACAAAAAGAATTTGTCCTCTTTTATACTTGAAATAACTTTTTTGACATTTAAAACTATCTTCACTTCTCAAAAATTTTTCATAATCTTTTAACCAATAAGATAGCAAGACAGAATTTTTATATTTACTATCTGTCCAATCTTTTAACAAAATATCTATTTTAGATATTTGCTTATCTCTAAAACATAAAAACTGGCTTTTATTTTCAACTTTTTTATAATCTACCATGTTCTTACCTTTTTCCCTCTTTAAATTGTTGTATCATTGAACGAAGTAGATCTATTTGTACGTCTGATAAATCGCCTGCTTCTCTTGCAAGTATTTTAACTTTTTCTTTTTCTTCTTGAGGTGGTTCTGGCAGGTCTTCCCAGCCCATTATAACATTAGGAGATATATCAAGAGCATTGGCTAAAAGAATTATACCTTTATGTTTCATATTAGAAATTTCGCCAGATTCCCATCTAGAAATAGTGGCTTCACTAACACCAACTTTTTCAGCAAGCTCTTTCATAGTTAATCCTTTTTCAATTCTTTTATTCTTGATTATATCTTTTATGTCCATACATTTCACCTCTTTGAAGTAACTTAATTATATTATTGTTATTGCGTTTTTGCAAGTAGTTTATGAAAAATAAATAAAAAACTTGCATAAATGTATTGACAATGAAAAATCATAATGCTAATATCTACTTACACAAACGCAAGATAGAGGGGGTGTAATTTTGATTAATAAAGCAAAATTAATTTATTATTGTTCAATAAAACAAAAGTCAATAAGAGAACTTTCAACAGATTTAGGGATTAATGAAGCTACTTTTTATCGCAAGATAAGGGGCGATAGTGACTTTTATAGGCATGAAATTATAAAGATAAAAGAGTTATTAGGATTATCGATAGATGAAACGAATGAAATTTTTTTTGATTCAAAACTTGCATAAACGCAAGTAAAGAAACACAAGTCAAAATTTAAAGGAGAAAAAGGAATAATCGAATAACAAAAAATTTAAAGGAGAAGTAAAAATGAAAGACGATAAATTAATAATTAAAATACAAAAAAACTATGCACCATGTAACTCAGTAATAAGAGTTAATCCAGAGATAGCTGCGAAAATAAAAGCTGTTTCGAGTGAAGTTAACAAAGAATATGCGACAGTAACGTGCGAATTATTAGAATTTGCACTTAGTAGAGTTGAAATAATCGAATAAAAAACGAGGTGAAAAACATGGATGAAGAACATGTTCTAACAGTTCCAGAACTCGCCAAGCGTTGGAAATGTGACGAAGATAGCATAAGACGTTATGAGCGAAAAGGAAAAATAAAGAGAGCAGAGGATATTCCAGGTGTCAAGTATTCTATTAGCTTAATCGAGCAGATAGAAACTAAATGGGATGACCCACTAAGTCCGTTAGAGCGTAGAAGATTAGAAAAAACGATAGAAAGTAAAGATAAAACAATAGCTGAATTACAAGAGAAGCTATTAAAAATAAAAAATACAGTTTTGGAGGTGTAGAAATGCAATTAGTCGATAAACGAGGAAGAAACATTATAAATTTTAGGGCGCCGTTTTGGGGGAATTTAAAAGTGATAGTTGGATTTATGGCTTTTGTGTACATCATAGGAGTGTTGGAAAGCATATGAGATTGACAGTACTATACAGTAACAAGTTAAAAAATGATGGTTCTAAAAGCTATATGAAAGCTGTTGAAAAAACTATAGATGATGTTGAATTTTTAGATTTATCAACGTGGGATTTAGAAAAATCTTTTGAAAGACAAAGACTAAAAAGAACATTAATAACTAAATACAATCAAATTTTAGCTATAGAACCAATTTCAAAACTTGAGAAACAAGTATTAGAAATGTTTTTTAACGACATGCCAGAGCTCGACATTGAGGGAGCTTACACAAATAAATTGACGATTACTGCCGAAGCAATACTTGCAGAGTTGGAAGAAGCTGATTTATTAAAAGTAGCAATAATAAATCAATCAGAAAAGCTTGGAGTACCACTCGCAAATGAGTTGATGTTAAAAGGTGCTAACGTTTTAAGTTTGAATAAAAAATTAAAACTAGGTGAAATAAAAAGCATTTTAACTGTATACAGCCCAACTTGCTTAGTGAGTGCGACTGGAGATGAGAACTTTAAACTTGACATGTTTAGCACATTTTGCATTAAAAAGATAATAGATTTATCTAATGATACAGAAGAAAAAGATGCGATAAGAAAAATAAACACGGTAGAAATTTTAAGGAGTAGGTTATGAGAAAAACAACTGCATATATAGCAGATGACGGGAAATTTTTTGAAAGCTTTAATGATTGTGCAAAATATGAATTTGATATGCAATTTAAAGACGAAGTTAAAGAACTGATTTCAAGTTTACTTGCTACCAGCAAGCTTGTAAAAATCGGGGAAACTTCGAACACTATTGAAGAAGCGAAAAGCAAAATTGTTGAAGAAATAAGCAAGCAAATAGTAAAAGAGATAAAGACGGTTAGAGAGGTGCTATGTGTTAGAGATTAAATTAAAAGAGTTAAAATTAAAGAACTTTAAAGGCATTAAAGATTTAACAATAAACTTTAATGAAAAAATAACCAACATTTTTGGTGATAACGGAGTTGGGAAGACAACTATTTTTGATAGTTATTTATGGCTTTTATTTAATAAAGACAGCAACAACAGTGCAGACTTTAATATAAAAACTTTAGACAGTAAAGGAAACGCAATTCCAAACATCGAGCACGTAGTTGAAGGTGAGTTTCACATCGATGGAAAGAGATTATCTTTAAGAAAAGAATATAAAGAAAACTGGGTCAAGAAACGTGGCTCTGCAGAAGAAACATTTCAAGGGCACGTCACTGACTACTACATCAATGATGTTCCAGTAAAACAAAAAGAGTATAAAGACAAGATATCAACGCTAATAGAAGAAGAGCAGTTCAAGCTTATCTCGAACCCTCGTTATTTTTCTGCAGACTTAGATAAAAAGAAACGTAGAGAAATCTTACTAAGCATCGCAGACATTTCCGACCAAGAAATTATAAAAGAGTGCCCAGAAATAGCCGAACTGCCTTTAGAAGATTATACCATAGCAGAAATACTCGCGACAAATAAAGCGAGTGCTAAAAAAATAAATAAAGACCTGGAAGAATATCCGGTTCGAATTGATGAGTTAAACAACAGCATTAAAGATATAGATTTTGACGCACTCGAATTTAGAAGAAGAAGCATAGAACCAGCTTTAAGAGAACTTGAAGCAGGGGACAATACAGACAATTTAAAAGAAATTAGCAATAAAATAGCTGATTTAACTAAATCTAAATATGAAATCGAAGATGCAAACAACAGAATAATACGTTCTAAAAAACAGCAAGAAGAACAAAAACAACAGTCTGCAGATGAAATTAAAAGAAGAAATTCAACTGTAGAAAGACTTGAAAGAGATTTAGAAGAACTAAGAACGGAATATGTGAAAGTTGCAAACAGAAAAGTTGAGTTTGACACAAACTGCCCGACTTGCGGACAAGAACTTACTGCTGAGCAAATCGAGGGAATAGAAGAAAAATACAACTTAAACAAGTCAAAAGAATTAGAAAAAATAATAGAAAAATCAAACAGAATAAAAATTGACATCGACGCAAATAAAACAGTAATAGCTAAATTAGAAAACATCAAATACGAAGAAATCAACGAAGAATTACAGTCAACAGACCACATCGACAAAGAAATCGAAACACTAAGAGCGGAACTGCACGCAAATAACGATGTAGATAATACAGCTAAGATAAACAAATTAAAAGCAGACATAAAAGAAATTGACGAACAACTTGCTTTTAAACAAGTAAATGAAAGCAATAAAGAAAAAATAGAAGAATATACCGCGAAAATAAAACAGCTATCTCAAGACTTTGCTGACATCGAAAAAACGATACTGCTATGTGAAGAATACAACAGAATCAAAGCTGAAAAAATAAGCGAAACAGTAAATAAAAAGTTTAAATTCGTAAACTTTAAACTTTTTGAAAAGCAAATAAATGGAGGAATAGCAGAAGTATGCGACGCAACAGTAAACGGTGTTCCATACAGCGATGTAAACAATGCGGCAAAGATAAACGCAGGGATAGACATTATAAACACTCTTACAGAAGTCTATCAGATAAAAGCTCCAATCTTTGTAGATAATGCAGAAAGTGTGAATGAACTTATAGACACAGAAAGTCAAATTATACGACTTGTTGTAAGCAAAGATAAAGAGTTGGTGATTAGGTGAATGTTAGAAATATGAAAAACGTACTTAAATATCCAGGAAGCAAAACTAGAATAGCAAAGTGGATTTGTAAATTCATACCTGAGCATGAAGTTTACCTCGAACCGTTTTTTGGTGGTGGAGCGGTGTTTTTTAACAAAACACCATCAAGAATAGAAACTATAAATGATTTGTCAGCAGAAGTCTATAACTATTTTAAAGTTTTAAGAGAAAAGCCAGATAAACTAATACATCTAATAAGTTTAACACCGTATGGACGAAAAGAATATGATACTTGTTTTGAAAACTCTGCAGATGAAGTAGAAAGAGCAAGAAGATTTGCTGTTCGTTGTTGCCAAGGGTTTGGTTGTAGTAACAAGTATAAAAACGGATTTAGAAGTAGTATAGGGAAGTATTCTCCAAGGACAACAACATTTTGGAATAATTTTCCTGAAACTTTAAAGCTGGCTAGCAAAAGACTTTTAGAAGCACAAATTGAAAATCAAGAAGCTGTAAAGCTGATTGAGCGATACAACAAAGAAGAAGTTTTCATTTATGCAGACCCCCCATATCCACATAACACTAGAAAAAATTATTTGTATGAACATGAAATGAAAGATGATGAGCATATAAAATTACTTGAAACTTTAAAAAAACACAAAGGCAAAGTTTTAATAAGTAGTTATGAAAATTCTTTATATGACGAGATTTTAAATGGATGGCATAAAGAGTATAAAAATACAATTGCAGAAAATAGTGTTAAAAGAACTGAGTGCTTATATATGAATTATGAAATTAAAAGTTTATTCAATATAGAGGAGAAGTGAACAATGAATACAACAACTAATGAAATACTAAAAATGATAAAAGAAGAAGATGAAGCTTTGTGTGGTTGTGATTGGGAAGAAATGTATGCTAATGAAAATGTAATAGATACTTATGAGGTGTAAACATGTATAAAGTGCCAATGGAAATACCTGAATATTGTGATGACTGCCCTTTTGGAATGACTAAATGGTCGTTACCACTTACAAATAACAGTAAAGGCTATCAATGTAATGTTGATTTTAAAATAAACGGGAAATATACAAAAACTATACAAGGAACTTTTGATGAAAAAATAAAAAAACCTGAATGGTGTTATTTAGAGGAGATAGAAGAATGAAAGATACTTTATTTGTGGAAAATCTTCAAAGAGTATTCCCAGAATTTAGAATAACTAAAAAATGTTATACGAATAAAGGGTTCTTGTTTGGACGAGAATACGTTAAAGATTCAGGTATAAGGATTAATATTAATTGGGTGGAGTAAATAAAATGAACAATGTAAATTTAATTGGGAGGCTAGTAAGAGATCCGGATTTAAAATATACACCAAGCGGCACAGCAGTAGCGAGATTTACACTAGCAGTAAATAGAATTTTGAGCAAAGATAAAAGAGAAGAAGCGGAACGCAACAATCAACCAACAGCCGATTTTATTTCATGTACAGCTTGGAACAAAACTGCTGAGACGATTGCAAATTATGTAAATAAAGGACACAGGATCGGGATAAACGGACGTATTCAAACTGGGAAATATGATGATAAAGACGGAAAAACAGTTTATACAACTGATGTAGTTGTTACGAATATGGAGTTTTTGGAATCAGCTAACAATAACAACAATTATCAAAGCAACACTACAACAGAATCAAACGAAGGTTTTTATGAAATAAATAATGATGATATACCATTTTAATTATGCAAACAGTTATATATGTAAAACCAAAGACTTATAAAGACAGATTAAAGCTTATGAATTATTACTACAAAAGAGGATATAACATCGAAGAAATCGACGGCTATTTATATATAGAAAAGGAGACTAATTATGGCAAACATACAAAAAATAAATCAAAATAACACACCTGTAGCGAACATGAAAAATCTATTAATGAACAAGGGCATGCAGGAAATGTTTAAAAATGCTTTAGATAAAAATGCAGATGCATTTATGGCTAGCATTATAGACGTTTACTCAAGTGATAGTTACTTGATGCATTGCGATGCAAAAGAAGTAGCCATGGTAGCGTTAAAAGCTGCTACTTTAAAATTACCGATAAATAAAGAACTAGGCTTCGCTTATCTGGTAGCTTATAAGGATAATAATGCAAACAAATTTGTTCCTCAAATGCAGATTGGATATAAGGGTTATGTGCAATTAGCGATGAGATCTGGGCAATATAAAAATTTAAATGCAAACATAATCTATGAAGGCATGGAGATAGAAGAGGATTATCTAAGCGGCGAGATAAAAATTATAGGTTCAAAAAAATCAGATAAAGTAATTGGCTATTTCTGCTATTTCAAACTAAATAATGGTTTTGAAAAAATAAAATATATGAGCGTAGAAGAGATTAGAAACCACGCAAAAAGATTTTCTAAAACCTATCCGAAAGGGGCTTGGAGAGACAATTTTGATTCAATGGCATTAAAAACGGTAACAAGATTATTGGTGAGCAAATATGGACCAATGTCAACTGAAATGCAAAAACTTGAAATGGAAGAAGAAGATATTGAACTTGAGAGCAGAGTTTTAGAAAAC
The DNA here is from genome assembly GCF_034090345.1 of Peptoniphilus sp. GTDB lineage: Bacteria > Bacillota > Clostridia > Tissierellales > Peptoniphilaceae > Peptoniphilus. Next base: position 11,117 of record NZ_JAXDSS010000011.1, read on the forward strand.
AATGCAGCGATTCCATTTACACCTGAAGAAGAAACGGTAATTGTAGACGAGGAAACAGGTGAAATAATATCTGAAGATATACAAGCACCATTTTAAAGAGGTGCTTTATGAAAATAGAAATATTTGCGAGTGGCAGTAGTGGAAACTGTTACAAAGTAAGCAACGAGGATACTGCACTCTTAATTGAGTGCGGTATCCCAATAAAAGAAATCAGAAAAAAACTAAATTATAACTTAGATGTAGATGCTTGCTTAGTAACTCACGAACATGGAGACCACAGCAAGGCCTGTAAGGAGCTTTTAAGGTCTGGAACGATGGTTTATATGAGTAAAGGCACAAAAGATGCGCTGTGTTTAGACAGTCCTTTCCTGTATACCTTCAAAAGCTATCATGGTGGATATGTATTGCACAGAATAAATAGTTTTACAGTACTACCTTTCGAAGTAATTCATGACGCAAGAGAGCCAGTAGGCTTTTTTATAAGAGACACTATAAATTGTGAAAGCTTAGTTTTTATAACAGACACACAGTACATTCCTTATAGCTTCAACATGGACTATTTAATGCTTGAAATAAACTATGTAAGCGAGACAATAAACAACGCAGACGTTCATGAAAGTTTAAGAAAGAGAATTAAAGAAAGTCATTTAAGTTTAGAAACAGCACTAGATTTTTTAAAGAAGTGCGATTTAAGTAAGTGCAAGAAAATATACATCTTGCATTTATCAAGCGGAAATTCAGATGAAAAAAAGATAAAAGAAGAAGTTCAAAAGTTAACCGGACTTCCTGTAGAAATTTGTTAGAGGTGTGACATGGCTCAAGGGTGGATAGCTTTACACAGAAAAATTCAAGATAGTTGGTTGTGGAACGAAGATCCATTCTCTAAAGGTCAAGCATGGATAGATTTAATAATGTTGGCCAACCACGAAGATAGAAAAACATTGATAGATGGCAACCTAGTTACGGTTAAGAGAGGCGAAAAAATAACTTCTCTTAGAAAGTTGGCTGAAAGGTGGAAATGGTCACGAGATAAAACGAAAAGGTTTTTAAAGTTGCTGGAAAGTGACAATATGATTGAGTTAAAAACCGACCACAAAAAAACCACGTATAAAGTAGTAAATTACAACGATTATCAAGACTATGATAAAAGTAAAAAAGCCAGTATCCGACCAGTGACCGACCAGTATCCGACCAGTGACCGACCAGTGACCGACACAAACAACAATGATAACAATGATAACAATGATAACAATGATAACAATGATAACAATGATAACAATGATAACAATGATAACAATGATGATGATATACAACGACTACTTAAAAAAATAAATTCAATAACAGAAAAAAATCAATCATCATCATCAATCAAATCTTTTATCTCTGAATATTCTCTAAAAGAGTTTGAACAACTCTTAGAAGAAATAAAAAAATCAGAATGGCTTAGCAAAAATATAGATTTAAATATTACTAACAAAACTTTTATAGAAAATGTGCTAAGTGGAAAATATCGAAGTCATAAAAAAGTAGAGAAGAAAAACAGCTTTGATAATTTTGAAAGTACAGCTACAAAAGATTTTACTGAAGAAGATTTTGACGATATCGCTAGACGTAAGCGAGAAACGTTTATGGAAAAGTTAGGAGGTTAAATGAAAGACCTACTTGGAAAAGAAATATCTGAAACAGATATACAAAATCAAATAATAGCTTGCTTAAAGCCTTATGCTAGAGTTTGGAATATAACAACAGGAGTTTTTAAGTCGGGGAATAGATATATAAGAACTTTTCCGACAGGAACTCCAGACCTTTTGGGATTTAGGAAAAAAGACGGAAAAATGTTTTTTATAGAGGTAAAAAATGCTAAAGGAAGATTGAGTGAGGAACAAAAAGATTTTGCGAGATATATAAAAAGATTTCCAGTGTTGTACGGAACAGCAAGAAGTGTTGAAGAAGCTTTTGAAATATTAGAGATACCATTTAACTTTTAGGAGGAACGGATATGGATTTAACAAAAAAATACTATGACTTGCATTCAGAAATGATAGACTTATGCGACAAGAACAGATTGGATTTAAATTGGAATGTTAGAGAATATCCAATCACAGCAACTATAACAGAATGGGAAGATGAAAATAAAGACCAAATAAAAATGAGCGAAGAATTTGAAAAAGAAACAATGCCCGGAATGTTAGTGTTTGAATTTGCCGATGAATTAACAATAAAAATAACAGATGATTTTAATATCAGCGAAGAACTATTAAATAAATTAAAGGGTAAAGTAAAGAAGTTACACTATCAATTTTTACAAAGCTGGTATAGACAGATAAGGGAGAATAATAACGTAAGCAACACAGATACAAAGTACATGATAGAGGGTTAGTTATGCTAAGTGCTGAACAAAAAGAAAAACAAAAAAAACTATCAGAGTATGCCTGGCTTGGGAAAGAATTAGATTCTAAGCTTGCAGAATTAGAAAAATGGCGAAGCAGATTAACATCAGTAACAACTAAATATTCAGATATGCCAAGCGGGAATTTTAAACAAGACCAAATGAGTGAAGGTATATCGACAATAATAGATATAGAGAACGAGTTAAACGAAAGTATAACTAAATTAAAAGAAAAAAGAGATTGGATATATACATGTATTAATGATGTAGAAGATTTAATGCAAAGATGTATATTAAAGCAAAGATATTTAGATGGCATGAAGTTTGAAGAGTTAGCTTTTAGGAACAACATGAGTTGGCGACATATGCATCGAGTACATGCTGAAGCTTTAAATTCTATAAAAATTTAAAAATGTCATAGAATGTCACATTATATCTGTGATATAGTTATGATATCAGAAGTGGGACATCGAAGGATGTTCCACTTATTTGTTAGGAGCAGCTATGAATAATTACAACAGGAAGAAATGGAAAGTTAAAGCCAGCGTTATAAAGAAACGTGATAATTATGAATGCCAAGAGTGTAAACGCAGAGGGATTAAGACTGATGCTGAATGTGTACATCATATAAATCCGGCGAAAGATAGACCAGATTTATTTTGGGATAATAAAAATCTAATAAGTCTTTGTAACAATTGCCATGGGAAAATGCACAACAGACACAATGATACTCTTACTAAACTTGGTAGATGGTATAAGAACTTATATCTAAGAGGTGGAAGTAATATGTTAACTAAGATACGGTTTATAGTTGGAGCTCCTTGCAGTGGCAAGTCTACATACGTAAGAGAGCATGCCGGGAAGAATGATATTGTATTTGATTATGATGAGATAGTAAAAGCATTAAGCTTTAATGACTTACACAACAACAATCCAAACATGATTGATTATGTATTAGACATACGAGATTTAATACTTAAACGATTAGAGATGGAGGATAGGTTCGATACTGCTTGGATAATAACAACTTGGATGCCTGAAAGCTTTTATAATTATTATTTATACGCACCAGAGGTTATCAAAATGACAACAGGTAAAGAAGAATGTTTAAAAAGATTGATAAATAATCCTGAAAAAAGAAATTTTGAAGAAAATAAAAGACTGATTGAGGAATATTTTCAGAAAAAAGCCCCCCTATGATGTGACACTTTAGTGTGTAGGGGTCAACGATGTAAGGGGTAAGTATTTCCAACTCTGATGGAGTTGTTGAAATGGGGGTATAACCCAAAAATAATAAAAATTGGCTTTGGAAGGAGGTATAGAAATGGCAAATAGTAAAACATTAGTAAGTTATAAAAGACAAATAATAAAAATGATGAAACAAGTTGAAACGTACAATAAAGCTTTTGACGTTACGATAGATACTTTTGCGAAAATAGTTTTTGATTATAATAAATTAGTTGATGAATTTGAAAAAAGTGGAGCAGAAATAACTGTAGAACACACAAATAAAAATGGTTCAACAAACATAATTAAAAACCCACTATACCAATCCATAGAAAAACTAAGAACAGACTTAATCACATACGCGAGGGAACTTGGTTTAACGCCAGCCGGATTGAAAAAGTTAAATCAAAAAATAGAGGAAAAGCCAAAATCGGCTTTAGATGATTTGTTATCGAAAATGTAAATTTAAAAATCGTAAACGAATACGTTGATTCGATTTTATCCGGCAAAAAAATAGCTTGCAAAGAATTAAAGCAAACATGTCAACGATTTAAAGACGATTTAAAAAATGATAAATACGAATTAAGGACTAAAGACCCTGAATTTGTTATAAAAATAATTGAAGGAGTATTCAAGCATGCTGAAGGTGAAAAGCTGGATGGCACACCACTTGCTAATACTCCTTTTTTGTTAGAACCTTGGCAGAAATTCATTGTTTACAATTTAGTTGGATTTTATCACAAAGGTACAAATCTAAGAAAATACAAAGAAGCTTTTATAATGATTCCACGTAAAAATGGTAAAACAAGGTTTGCTGGAGCATTAGCTTTTGCACTAGCATTACTTGAAAGAAAATCATCAGCTAGAGTATTTATGGTGGGAGCAGTATTAAAAGAAGCACTACAATCATTTAATTTCATAGTTGAAAATATAAAAATGATGGGCGAAAGAGATAATTTTCACATAATAGACAATAATAATGCTCATACAATAGACAGAAAATTTTCAGACGGTTCTATGTATTTTGAAGCTTTAGTTGATAGAGATTCGTTGCTCGGCAATATATTCATAATGGATGAGTTGCACGAATATAAAAATTCTATAAAATACGACAGAATGAAAAAAGCCAGTAGGTCATATTCTAATAAATTAATAATTGGAATCACAACTGGTGGACATGATATGAATTCATTCTGCTATAACAGATTTTTATATTGCAAAAAAATAATTAATAAAAATACAACAACAAACAAATATGAGGTAGAAGATGACCAATATTTTGTATTTATTTCTAAAGCAGACCAAAATGAAGATGGAAGCGTAGACTTTACAAATCCAAAAATCCACGAAATGGCAAGTCCAAACTATGGTGTGACCATTAGGCCTACTGACATTATGACAGACGCATTACAGGCGCAAAATGACCCTCAGACGAGAAAAGAATTTCTAGCTAAAGATATGAATGTATACACATCAAGCATTAAATCATATTTCAACTTAGATACATTTAAAAATAGTGACAGAAAATACAATTGGACTTTAGAGCAATTAATAAAACTCAATATAGATTGGTTTGGTGGAGCTGACTTATCTAAAATGCATGACTTAACAGCTGGCGCACTTTATGGAACTTATAAAGATATAGATATAGTTGTTACACACGCATTTTTCCCAGTGACAAGAGCTCATTTAAAAGCGGATGAAGATAACATTCCATTATTTCAGTGGCAGGATGAGGGAAATTTAACAATGACTAATGGAGATATAACAAATCACGCTGACATTGTTAAATGGTTTATAGAAATGAGAAAAAAAGGATTTAAAATCAAACAAATCGGTTTTGATAGAAAGTTTGGCGAAGAATTTTATTTAATGATGAAAAAAGAAAGATTTAACATCATAGACGAGCCACAACTTTTTATAAATAAATCAAAAGGATTTAGAAGAATTGAGCAAAAAGCAATAGCAGGAAAATTATATTATGCGCACTCAAGCGCGTATGAATATTGTGTGGAAAATGTACATGGCATAGAAAAGACAGACGATATGATACAGTATGAAAAAGTAATGCCAAATATGAGAATAGACCTTTTTGACGCAAGTGTATTTTCAGCTTGTAGATTAATAGGAAATTTAGAAAAATCAAACAATGCCAAAAAATGGCTAGAGGGGTGATTAAATGAACAGAAATAAAAGGAAAAACAAAAGAAAAACGAGAGCAGAACCACTAACACCAACTCAAGCTTGGTTCATATCAGACGGAGACAGTGAAGGACTATGCGTTAAAGGATATACTAAACTTTCAGACAATCCGGAAGTTAGAATGGGGATTGAACGAATAGCTGATTTAATATCAACAATGACAATTTATTTAATGGAAAATGGCGAAGGTGGAGATATACGTTTAAAAAATGAGCTATCAAGAAAAATAGATATCGAGCCATATAAATATATGACCCGTCAACAATGGGTGTCTTGGATTGTTAAAGAGTTGATTTTAAATGGAAATGCGATTGTATATCCAAAAATAAAAAATAATATCATAGATGATTTAACTCCAATTCCAAATAGCAAACACTCTTTATTCGATTTAGAGAGTGGTGGATATTATGCAATGATAAATGGCAAAAAATACAGCTATGATGAAATATTGCATTTTAGAATAAACCCAAATGCTGAAAGGCCTTGGATTGGCGAAAGCTATAGAGTTGTATTGAGTGATGTTGTTAAAAATTTAAAACAAGCAGCACATACAACTAATCAATTTATGAGTAATAAAATTATTCCGAATCTTATCATCAAAGTAGATGCTTTGACAGAAGAACTAATTTCAAAAAGTGGCAAAGAGAAAGTTTATGATAAATACATTTCTGCAAGTAAAGCAGGTGAACCTTGGATAATACCAGCAGATTTGATAGATGTACAACAAGTTAAGCCGCTTACGTTAAATGATATAGCAATAAAAGACACAATTGAATTAGACAAAAAAACAGTAGCAGGCATTCTTGGAATACCTGTTTTTTTATTAGGGCTTGGAACATTTAACGAAAAAGAATACAACAATTTCATTCAAACCAGGATAAGGACGATTGCAACTGCGATAGAACAAGAGTTGACTATGAAGCTTTTGTATTCGCCTAAACTCTACTTCAAATTTAACGTAAAAAGTTTATATTCATACTCCATAAAGGACATAAGTAATGTATACACAAATTTATATACACGTGGAGTTGTTACTGGGAATGAAGTTAGAGCAATGCTTGACATGTCACCAATGGAATCTCTGAATGAGTTAATAATTTTAGAAAACTTTATACCAGCAGACAAAATTGGGAATCAAGAAAAATTGAACGGAGGTGAAACAAGTGATTAAACACATAAGAACAATGCAGTCAGATTTGCAACTTAGAGAAGAACAAGAAGAAATGATAATTTCAGGCTATTTTGCAATTTTTAATCAAAAAACAGAATTGTATAAAGATGTATTTGAAGAAATAGCACCAGAAGCATTTAACAATTCATTAGATGCAGATGTAAGAGCACTGATAAATCATGAAACAAAAGCTGTGCTTGGAAGAACAAAAGCAGGAACACTCGAACTAAAGACTGATGATAAAGGTTTATTTGGAACAATAAGAATAAATCCAAAAGACACCGAAGCTGTGAATTTATACGAACGTGTAAAGCGTGGTGATGTAAATCAATGTAGCTTTGGTTTTTTTATTACAGATGAAGAAGTTGAGCATAAAGAAGGAAAATCATACTGGCGAATAAATGGTGTAGAACTTTATGAAGTATCGGTTTGTACTTTCCCAGCTTACGAAAATACTGGTGTTGAAGCTAGAGAAAAACAAGAACAAGAAACGTCATTGAGACGTTGGAAAACTTTGACAAAGGAGAAATTAAACAATGCTAAAAATAATAATGTTGAATAAAAGAAAGAAAGATTTAGTTGCAGAACTAGAAGAACTTAGAGTTGAAAAAGCTAAGTTTGAAACGAGAGAAAAAGATATCGAAGCAGCTATAGACGAAGCTCAAACAGAAGAAGAAAAACAAGCTGTTGAAGATGAAATTGTAAAATTTGAAGAGGACAAAACATCTGTAGGAACAAAAGAAACAGAGCTTGAAGGAAAGATAAAAGAAATAGATGATGAGTTAAAAGAACTTGAAGAAAAAGGAAATCAAGTTGAAAAAAATGAAGACATTGAGGAAGAAAGAGGAGGACTAAAAATCATGGAAAAAAGAGAAATGTTTGGTGGATTAACAAGAGCAGAAGTTGTTGAACTTACAAAGAGAGAAGATGTTAAAAACTTCTTTGGCGAAGTTAGAAACATGAAACTACAAACAAGAGGAGTGAAAAATACAGAGCTTGTAATTCCACAAACATTAGTTGGAATATTGAGAGAAAATGTTCACAAATACTCTAAGTTGTTAACAAAAGTTTGGTTAAGACCACTTAAAGGAAGAGCGAGAGCTACAATTGCAGGTACTATTCCTGAAGCGGTTTGGACAGAAGCTTGCGGCAAATTAAATGAACTTGATTTTGGATTTAACTTTGTAGAAGTTGAAGGATATAAAGTTGGTGGATTTATTCCAGTTTGTAATGCAACATTAGAAGATGCAACAGACGTTGATTTATACAATGAAATAATGTACATGCTAGCACAAGCAATCGGATTAGCGATTGATAAAGCAATACTTTATGGAACAGGAAAGAAAATGCCGGTTGGAATAGTTACAAGTTTGGCTCAAAAGGTACAACCAGAAAATCATACAGATAAAATGAGAAAATGGGTTGATTTATCAACCACAAACATACTTCAAGTTGAAGGAGATACACCTGAAAAATTATTTGGGGATTTAATGGTTAAAACAGCAGTTGCTAAATCTGATTTTGCTGTAGGAAATAGATTTTTCATAATGAATGAAACAACATATCTAACAATACAATCCAAAATGTTAAACTTTAATGCAGCAGGAGTAATTGTAAGTGGAATGAATTTGACAATGCCAATAATCGGTGGCGAAGTAATACTATTACCTTTTGTTCCAAATGGTGATGTGATAACTGGGTATGGCGGACTTTACTTGCTTGTAGAAAGAGCTGGAATGCAACTTGCAGTATCTGAGCATGTACAATTTATCGAAGACAACACAGTATTTAAAGGCACAGCAAGATATGATGGTAAACCAGTAATCAGAGAAGGCTTTGCAGTTTTAAATGTTACAGGACAAGCGCCAACAACAACTCTTGAATTTGTAAAAGATAAAGCTGCTGAAATTTAATGAGGTGTAAATAATGAAAGTTAGAGCATTAAAAGAATTTAAAGATTTAAAAGAAAATGTCGTTCGCATGCCGGGCGACATTTTTACTTGCACTAAAGAAAGATTTGAAGAAATGAAAACTGGTTTAAGAAAATTTTGTTTAGAGTGCGAGTGGGTTGAGGAAGTGAAAGAAAATGGAAGCACTAAAGCTGGTAAAAGCTCAACTAGGGATAACAATAAATAGTCGAGATGAATATTTAAAAGCTATAATCGAAGGCTGTAAAAAAGAATTGCTAAATATTCAAGGTATAAAAATTGATGAAACAATACCTGACGACTTAATGTTTTTAGTTGATTATTCGGCTTGGAGATACTCAAGCAAAGATTCAGACGCAGGAATGCCAGAACGCATTCGCTGGAGACTAAGGAATTTGTTTTTAAAAAAAGCGGGTGAGTAATGGCTATTTTTAATAACGAATTAACACTTATAAAAGAGAGTGAAAATGGTAGAGATGAATATGGCAATCCGCAAACAAAAAGAGAAGAAATAACTATTTTTTGTAATGAAGAGTCTGTATATTCAAGTGAATTTTATGCGGCCGCAAATGTAGGTTTAAAACCTCAAGCGTTGCTTACAATACATGAAATAGAATATTCTGGAGAAACAGAATTGATATATAAAGACAAACTATATAGCATTTTAAGAACTTACAGAAAAGGGGATCTTTTAGAATTGATTGTAGGTGATAGCCTTGGTAGAGATTGACATTGCAGTTGCTATAGACAAAGCACTGTCAGATTATTCAGAAGAAGTTCAAGAAAAACTTGATAAATGTGTAGAAGAAGCTGCAAAATACGGAGCGGAAAGGCTAAAAACAGTAAGTGCATCAAAAGGTTGGAAAAATTACTCGAAAAGTTGGGGAATAAAAAAAGATGGAAGTTCAAGGATAATTAAAAGTAGTAAAGGACAATTAACTCATCTTTTAGAGTTTGGACACGCATTAAGACAAGGTGGAAGGACAAGAGCTTTTACTCACATTAAACCAGTTGAAGATGAAGTAAATAAAAAACTAGAAAATGATGTTAAAAAGGTAATAGAGCAGATATGAAAAATCCATATAACATTCTTACGATAGAGGGAATGAAAGTTGCTTATATGAAGTTCGATAAGCCGCCTAAAACTCCATATTTAATTTATTATGGCAGCGGCTCTAACAATTTCAAAGCAGACAACAAAGTTTTTAATTCTGAAAATACTTATATTGTTGAATATTACAACAATAGAAAAGATGAAAAAGAAGAATTAAAAATTGAAAAAATATTTGATGATAACGAAATATTATGGGAAAAATCGGAAGATATATACATCGAAAAAGAAGATTTATTCTTAATTAGATATTATTTAGGAGGTTAATTATGGCGAAAAATAAAGTTAAATTTGGTTTAAAAAATGTAGTTGTATGGCCAATCGCAGAAGCTAGTGCACAAAAAGTTACATTTGGCGAAAAAATAGTTGTGCCTGGTGCGGTAGAGTTGTCATTAAAAGCAAATGGGGACAATAACAACTTTTATGCGGACGACACTGTTTATTGGTCACAATTTTCAAACAACGGATACGAGGGCGATTTAGAAATTGCATTAATTCCAGAAGAATTTGAGATTAATATATTAGGCTTAATTAAAGATAAGAACGGAGCAATAGTAGAAGGTTCTAATGCTAAACCAAAAAACTATGCTATGGCTTTTGAATTTAGCGGAGACCAAACAGAAACAAGACACATTTTATACAACTGCTCATCTTCAAGACCAGAAGTTATTTCAAAAACTAAAGAAGATAAGATTGAAGTACAAACAGACAAAATATCTATAAATGCAGTTCCGGCGATGGACACTGGATATATAAAAGCGAAAGTAACAAAAGGACAAACTGGGTATGATGAGTTCTTAACAACTCCTTACAAAGTAGTTCCAGCAGAGGGAATATAATATGGAAAAAGTAATAGAGATAAACGGCAGACAAGTAGCATTTAAAGCTAATGCAGCTTTTCCACTTGTGTATAAAAATCAATTCGGAAAAGACATATTGACAATCATAATGCCAATCATCAGTGAACTTTTAAAAGGAGCTGATGAATTAATGGCAAAAAAGGAAACAATCAAGGCATCAGACTTAGGGGCGCTTTTAGAAAATGTCTACGCATTGGAACTAAACGACATATTGAGTTTAATATGGACTATGGCTAAAATTGCAGACCCAAATATTAAAGAGCCGTTAGTTTGGTTTTCGGAATTTGAAGAGTTTCCAATTTTTGATGTGGCAAAAGAATTACTAACTATATTAATTCCATCATTAGTAACTAAAAAAAAATTAACGAAAATAATGGAAGCGATAAAAACGAAATAGACATAGAAATAATAATGGCTGGTGCAATAGCGCGAGGTTTGACGTTAGAGGATTTTTATAGAATGACGATAGGACAAATAGTCGACTATTGTATCACTTTTAATGAGATAAACAACAACGAAGAAGAAAAGAAAGAAGAAACAAGAACAGCGACACAACACGATTTTAATAATTTTTAATGGGCACTCAAGTAGTGCTCATTTTTTTAATATTTGTAAGGAGGTGAATTAATGGCAGGAAATATCAAAGGTATAACAATAGAGCTCGGGGGCGATACTTCGAAACTTGAAAAAGCTTTAAAAGGAGTAAACAACACCTCTAAAGATTTAGACAAACAACTAAAACAAATCAATAAGTCTTTAAAATTCAACCCTGGAAACACTGAACTTATAACTCAAAAACAAAGGGTTCTTGCTGAATCAATTGAAAATACAAAGAAGAAACTTGAAACTTTAAAGACTGCTCAAGAACAAGCTAAACAAGCATTGGCAGATGGAAAAATCGGACAAGATGAATATGATGCGTTAACGAGAGAAATTATAAAGACAGAAAATCAATTAAAGTCTCTTGAAGGACAGTTGGCAAAGACAAATTCAAAATGGAAAGAAGTTGGCGAAAAGTTAAAAGATACTGGCGACAAAATGACAAAAGTTGGCGAAGGAATGACAAAAAACGTCACAGCTCCAATTGTCGCAGTAGGTGCTAGTGCTTTAGTGGCTTTCAAAGAAGTTGACAACGGACTAGACACAATCATTTCAAAAACTGGAGCGACTGGAAAAGTCGCGGACGATTTAGAAAAATCTTTTAGAAATGTTGCAAGTAATATGCCAGCAACTTTTGATGAAGTAGGAAATGCTATTGGTGAATTAAATACTCAATTTGGATTAACTGGAGTAGAACTTGAAAAGGCATCAGAAAAGACAATTAAATTTGCTCAAATAAATGGTACTGATGTTACAAATTCTGTAATAGCTGCAAAAGGAGCTATTGAAAAATATGGACTTAGTACATCAGATTTAGATATGGTATTAGATTCTGTAACTAAGACGGCCCAAAACACTGGTGTTAGTACAGACAGACTATTTGATGTTGTTACAAAAGGAAGTCCAGCGTTAAAAGAGTTGGGGCTTAATTTTTCTCAAGCGACAGAAATGATGGGAAGAATGGAGCAAAAAGGCATTGACTCCAATAAAGCTTTATCTTATTTGACTAAAGCTCAAACCAATTGGGCTAAAGAGGGAAAATCAATGGTTCAAGGACTTCAAGAACTTCAAGACAAGTTAGCTACTGCGACAACATACGAAGAAAAACTTGCTTTAGCTGCAGAAGTCTTTGGAACAAAAGGCGGAGCTTTTATGTTAGAAGCTCTAGAATCTGGAGCATTAAGTGCAGCAGATTTTGCAAACGCAGCAGAAGAAGCAGCGGGTTCTGTAGAAAATACATGGCAAGGAATGCTTGACCCAATCGATTTAGTCCAACAAGCTATGAACAACCTAAAAATAAGTGGGGCGGATTTAGGTTCATCTTTACAAGAGTTGTTACTACCGGTTTTAGAAACAATGATTGGTGGCCTTAAAAAATTTGCCGATGCAATAAATAAAATGCCACCTGGAATGAAAAATTTTGTACTAATACTTGCAATGGTAGCAGCCGCTATAGGCCCTCTGTTAATATTTTTTGGGAAACTCGCTTTTGCACTTGGAAACTTAGTAACATTTTTTAGTGCAGGTGGAGCGGGAGCAACATTATTTGCAGGAGCAATGAAACTTTTGCCACTTCTAATAAGTCCCATCGCACTTGGGATAATGGCGGCAGTTGCTGCTGGAATATTACTTATAAAAAACTGGGATAAAGTAAAAAAAGTAGCCACTACCGTATGGGGTGGCATTAAAGAATTCTTCGGCACTCTATGGGAAGGTATTTCGGAAACTTGGAGTAGTATTTGGGAAGCTATAACAACAACTCTAACGGATTTGTGGAATTCTTTTATAGAAACAGTTCAGCCGATTTGGGACGGGCTTACAACAGTATTTAAATTCGTTTGGGAAGTTATAAAAGAAGTGTTTAATGTGGCTTGGATAGCTATAAGTACCCCATTGATTTTAGCTTGGCAAGTTCTAATTGCAACAGCTCAAACAATATGGCAAGGTCTTGTTGCAGTATTTACGACTGTTTGGAACGCAATAAAAACAGTTACAAGTACAGTTTGGAATGCAATTAAAAGTTTTTTAGAGCCGATTTGGAACGCAATAAAAACTAAAGCGAGTGAAATATGGAACGCTATTAAAACAGCGATAGAAACTGTGTGGAATGCTATTAAGACAAAGACAAGCGAAATATGGAATGCTATTAAAACAAGTGTAATTCAAATTTGGGAAGCGATTAAAGCTAAAGCAACCGAAGCTTGGAATGGTATTAAATCTGTTATAGAACCAATCTGGAATGGTTTAAAGACAAAAGCAACCGAAATATTTACAGCAATTAAAACTAAAATAACTGAAATATGGAATGGAATTAAGACCGTGACTAAAACAGCGTGGGACGCAGTAAAATCTGCAATTGAAGGGCCAATAAACAAAGCAAAAGAAATAGTGAATAGTGCTATTGAAAAAATGAAATCGATATTGAACATCACACTTCCTTTTCCAAAGATAAAATTACCACACTTTAACGTGAGTGGTAGTTTCAGTTTAAAACCTCCATCAGTTCCACATTTCAGTGTTGACTGGTACGACAAAGGCGGTATCTTCTCAAGTCCATCAATAATCGGTGTAGGTGAAAAAAGGCCTGAATTTGTAGGGGCTCTTGACGATTTGCGACATTTAATAGGTTCAGAGTTGGACAAAAGAAAATCTTCCGGAAGTGTATTAATAACTGGAAATACATTTATTGTAAGAGAAGAAAGAGACATTAAGAAAATAGCAGAAGAATTAAACAAACTACAACAAAAAAATAATCGTGGAAGGGGGCTTGCAACTATATGATAGGATTTAAATTTGATGGCAAACACAGCTCACAGTTTAATGTCGGATTTAGAAGTACGGATAGAACAGCAATCCCAGAACGAAGAAAAAAGGAATTTACAATACTCGGAAGAAGCGGGACTTTAGAATTGGAATCGTATGAGTACGAAAAACGATACATCAAATGCACAATTGGCATAATGTATGTAGATAAGTTTGAAGAACTTAGGGCGAAAATACGAGAGATAGCCGGCTGGCTATCTGGAAGCGGCTTATTAATTTTTGACGATGAACCAGGGAAAGCTTATGAAGCAAGTGTATATTCTGCTGTAGGAATAGAGCAACTGGCACTACAACCACGAGGAACAATGGAAATAGAGTTTGAATGTCAGCCGTTCGCAGTTAGCACGGATTTAAACAGAATTACAAAATTGGGAAAAAATGAAACGAACATATCAATAAAAAATAAAGGGAATGTAAAAACTTGTGGCACTTTTATTATAAAAAATACAGGGTCTACAAATGTTACGTCACTTAGAATAACAAGAAAGGTAGTGATTTAATGAGTAAAGCTAGCAATTATCTTGAAGATATGGTGCTAAACTATATCTTCAAAGGACAATCAATATCTCAACCGACTCAACTTTATATAGCGCTATATAGAACCAATCCAACTGACTCTGATACTGGTTCAGAAGTTGTTGGAACTGGATATACAAGACAATTAATTACATTTAATAATCCAACTCAAAACACAGATAGAGCGACTATTTCCAATAGCGCGCGCGTTGAGTTTCCAACAGCTCAATCAGAATGGGGCGAAATATCTTACTATGGAATAAGAACAGCAAGAGACGGTGGAAATTTACTTGTATATGGAGCTTTTAATAAACCAATTACAATTAGCACAGGAAATAAATTTATAATAGATACAGGAAATTTAACAATATCGGTTGGGTGATGAGCCATGCCAAATAGATTCAATTTATCAAAATTTAATATAAAAAATAATTCGGATGTAGCAATTACAGCGACATCCGAATTTGATTTTTATACAGATTTAAAAGATTTTATTATAGAAAATCATGTAGAAAAAACAGAATTAATATTCAATATAGACTCTAACGCTAGTGGGTTTTCAGAAGTATTTGCAAAATCAGAAACAGGGATTTCTTTTGAAAGTAGTGCCATTTCAACAAGTTTATTGATTTTAGATACAAAAGTGGAATCTGAAATAAGCTTTGAATCGTTCGGGAGTAGTTCACTTCTTGGCTCTGAATATTTAGAGATAAAAGGATTTGTGTTAAAACCAGGAGAAGAAATAGAAATAAACACTTGCGAATTAACAGCGACAATAAATGGTGAGAATGCTATGCATCTACTCACAGAAGATGGTGACTTCTTTGACTTTTTACCAGGGGCAAATGACATTGAAATTGTTGCTGGTGGAGCAAATGGAGTGAGTATAGACACTTATTGGAAAGATAGGTGGTTGTAATGCTGAAATACAACATCAAAATCTATGATACAAATATGCGAGAACTGGCAAGATTACAAAATGCTTTCGACACAGGTTATGACTTAGTAAATAATGAGTTGTGGACTTGTAGATTTAAGATGCCAAAGAATGATAAAAAAATAAAATTCTGTGAAGCATTTAACTACGTTGAATTGTTTGATGGAGAAGAACGTGTTGAACTGTTTAGGATAATGCCAAGTGTATTTACAAGAAATGAGTTAGCTTATGAAGAGTTTGAGTGTGAACACGTACTTGCGACATTGATTGATGATGTACTTTTTCAATATCATCAAATAGGGAATGTAGGTGTATATACACCGCAAGTCTTGAGATATGTTTTAGACAAGCAAACTAATAAAAGGTGGCAACTTGTAGAATGTGACTTTAATAGGCAATTTGAATATAAATGGGAAAATGAAAACTTATTAGCTGCTCTCTTCTCTGTTCCGAAATGCTTTAATGAAAAATATAAATGGGTTTTTGATACAACAACACAGCCTTGGGGTTTATCTTTAAAAAGATTGGACGAGAAATATAAAGCTGATATTCAATATAGAAAAAATATGCAAAATATTGAAAAGACAAAAGACCCAACAAACATTGTGACTAGATTATATGCCTTGGGATATGGCGAAGGTGACAATCAATTAACGATAAAATCTGTTAATAATGGAGTTCCATACATTGAAAAAAATGTCGGAAGTTACGGACTTAAAAATTCAATACTTATTGATAGACGTTTTGAGAGCCCAACAACACTATTAGAGTACGCAAAGACAGTGTTAAATGAAGCAAGTCAACCGTATCTGTCTTACAAAATTAAAGCTGTAGATTTATCTGTAATTGATATAAATAAATATCCTAAATTTTTACCGGGCGATTTTGTTTTAATTCGTGATGTTGAAGATGAGATAAATTTAAAACTTCCAATAGTTAAAGTTTCCAAAAGTGATTTAAAAGGCAATCCTTTTGATATTGAAATTGAAATAGCTAATAAAAATAAAGACATAACTGGAAGTATTTCTGAAATTATGGAACGAAGCAGAATTAATGACACTTACGCACAAGGTGCAACTAATCTAATGCAGATTGCTTTTAATGACAACGCTGATGAAAAATATCCGGCTTTAATTAAATTTTACATTCCAAGCGAAATGGCAAGGATAAATAAGCTGATTTTAAATTATACTTTAGAATCATTTAGAGCATATTCAAAAGCTACAAAAGGTGGCGGTGAAACAAGGAAAACCACTGGCTCTGGCGGCGGTGATTATACATCAACAGGAGCAGGCGGCGGTGATTATACATCAACAGGTTCGGGTGGTGGAGACTATGACACTACTCACGGAATGGCACAAGTTAACGGTGATAACGTTCAAAGGGTTGTTAAGAATTTTCAACAACAACATATCGGATTTGCAGAAGATTATCACGTTTACAGCCACGAACACAGTATAAGTTTAAGACCTCACGAACACTCTGTTAATATTCCACAGCACACGCACTCTGTTAATATTCCACAGCACACGCACGACTTTACGTTGCCAGATCACACGCACGACATAGACTATGGAATGTACGAAG
The DNA here is from genome assembly GCF_034090345.1 of Peptoniphilus sp. Lineage (GTDB taxonomy): Bacteria > Bacillota > Clostridia > Tissierellales > Peptoniphilaceae > Peptoniphilus. The sequence continues at coordinate 28,468 of NZ_JAXDSS010000011.1, forward strand.
GAAGCAAGGCAAGTGAAGCATATTTAAGAGTTGATGGACAAACGGTTTATATAAAAGATAAAGAAGTTAATTTAATTCCGCATCTATCAAAAGATGACGGGGGAAAGATACAACGTGGAACATGGCACACAATAGAAATTGTTCCAAATAAACTTACTCGAATTAACGCGAGCGTGTTTATTCAATTATTTACAACAAGTCGAGGAGGCGGAGATTTTTAAACTATGAAAAAAATGTATAAAGGTATTGCTAATAGTCCAGCAACTTATTTAAAAGAACCACTCAAACCAGAGGGAACTGTGATGTATATTGCTGACAGTTCGATATTGCCAGAGTTGCCCAATTTAGCTGTAATTGGAACGGACCAAAATGCAGAAACCGTGCTGGTTAAAGATTTGAGGTCTGATGGTGGATATACAATTCAAAGAGCGGTTGAAGGAATCGCAAGAGATTGGCAAAAAACAACGGAAGTCGCAAGAAACTTCACAAATTATGATTACGAACAACTAATAGCGAACATAGAAGAACTTGATAAAAATAAATTAGATGATAGCGCTAAAGATGACTTCGCAAGTAAGACAGATATAAAAACTAAATTATCAGAATTAGCAGATGATAGCACACATAGACTTGTTACGGACAGTGAAAAAGATAGTTGGAATAAGAAACAAAACAAATTATCAGCTGGAACTAATGTTGAAATAACAAGTGATAATCGAATCAATGTAAACATACCAAAAGTTGAAGTTGTCAATGACTTAATCACCGGTGGAGCAGATAAAGCTTTAAGTGCGGAACAAGGGAAAGTGCTTTTTCAAAATGTCGATAATGGAAAAAGATTAGTTGCTAACGCCATTATCGACAAAGGGCAAACAGGAGTTACTAAAGATAGCACATTTTCCGAGTTAGCGACTAAAATTAAAAGTATAAAAACAGGTTATAGTGTTGGAGATGTTATAGATAAAACAAATTTAAAACCTGTAGGAGACCTAATTCCTAAAAAATCTTGGGAATTTACAGGACATAGTAGTCGAGTAAATTCAGTAGCAGTAGATACTCAAGGAAATATATATAGTGGTGGTAGCGATAAAAAAGTAATGAAAATATCACCTAGTGGAACTAAGATATGGGAATTTACAGGACATAGTAATACTGTAAAGGCATTAGTTGTAGATACTCAAGGAAATATATATAGTGGTAGCGATGATAAAAAAGTAATGAAAATATCACCTAGTGGAACTAAGATATGGGAATTTACAGGACATAGTAGTCGAGTAAATTCAGTAGCAGTAGATACTCAAGGAAATATATATAGTGGTGGTAGCGATAAAAAAGTAATGAAAATATCACCTAGTG
>NZ_JAXDSS010000024.1:0-5406 GCF_034090345.1 Peptoniphilus sp.
GCGTCGCTTGCATTCTTTGGACTGGGAATAAAAGAAAACCTGGGCAATTTGTTGTTTAATTTGGCAGCAATAGTAACCTATCCTACACTTGCTCTTACAGTGATAATGGAAAATTATATGCTCGTTAAGAGAAGAAAAAATAGAGAAGTAAAGACTTTTAAGATTTATACTCATGGAATGTTATTGCTTTTAATAGCTATTTTGATAAGTATGATAGGAGCTTTAAACGAAGTTTCATTCTTAAGTGGAACAAATTATTTAGTAGAGCTTGTAGAATTTAGAGGCGTTAAAATTTCTCAAATGTTACCAATATTATTTGCATTTGTAATATACGCAGCATACATTGGTTTTGGCAGAACTGAAGAGACTACTCCAAAAATACAAGTAAAAGAAATTAGAAATGTATTAAATGCAGATGTAAAATTTTGGCAAGCGGGCCTTGCGGGAATGTTGTTGATTTTAGTTGCGATATTCTTGCTAAGAGGTGGAAACACCAACACTAAAGTGCCAGGAATGGAGTTGCTTGCAAGAAACTTGATGGAAATATATTTGCCAGTTAGACCAAGAACTAAAGCTATCTTAATGGGTTGGCCGGCAATAGTGCTTTTGATGTATATAGCATATAGAAAAAGAGCTGAAATAATGACACTTATATTGATACTTTTAGCTTCAATAGGTATGGCAGATATAGTAAATACTTTCTCTCATATAAGAACACCACTTTATATTTCATTTACTAGAGTTTGTGTGCAATATTTAGTTGTGGCACTTATAGCCTTAGTTTTTGTATATGTTGCAGAAGTTGTAAGAAAGGGGTACGACAAATACATTGGCAAATAAAATTTTGGTGTCCGGGTACTACGGCTATAACAACATAGGTGATGAAGCTATTCTAAAAGGTCTAGTAGACGGAATATCTGAGATTAGCGATGCTGAAATTGTGGTACTATCGAAAAACCCAGATTGGACAACGGAAAAATACGGAGTAAAAGCAGTAAATAGGTCTAAGATAACTGATATTATAAAAAATATCAGCAGTACAGATATGCTCTTATCAGGAGGAGGCTCACTTCTTCAAGATGTAAGCAGTAGTAAATCAATACTTTATTACCTTGGAATTTTAAAACTTGCTCAACTTATGAGAAAGAAAACTTTTATATATTCTCAAGGGATAGGACCTATTAGAAGAACTTTTAATAGATTTTTGACAAGAAAAATTTTAAATAAAGTAGATTATTTAAATGTTAGAGATAGACAAAGCGAAGCGTATTTAAGAGATTTAAATGTAAAAAGAGATGTTCAAGTAACTACAGATACTGTATTTGGAATAAAAAAACCGAGCCTAGACAAGGGAAGAGAAGTCCTTGATGGGTTAGGCGTTAGAAAAGATGCAGTAAATGTTGGAATGATAGTTATGAATTGGAAAAATTCAGGAGAGAGAACTATCAATGAATTTATAAAGACAATCGAGCTTATAAAAAGTGAAAAAGATGTCAATATAATACTGATTCCATTCTTTTACCATTTAGATTTAAAAATTGAAACTGAAATTTATGATAAAATAAAAGATAAATATGAAAATATATACTTGGCAGACCACTATTTACACGTAAATGAATATCTATCATTGATAGGGAATTTAGATATATGTGTGAGCATGAGGCTTCACGGGCTTATATTTTCGACACTTATGGGAGTTTATCCCATAGGAATTTCATACGACCCTAAAATTGACGGGTTTATGAAAGAATTGGATAGAGTGCAAAACCACTATGTTCAAAATTTCAAATCGGATGAATTAGCCAAAGAAATTTTACAATCTATAGAAGATAGAGATGAACTTAAAAAAGAAATTAGCGGATATTTGCTTAAATTTGTAGAAAGGACCAAAGAGCACAATCAAAAGGTTTTGGAGGTATTAAATACAGAGCATGGAAAAAGTTAGTATATTTGGGGTTGAGGTTTTCAATGTAACTTTTAATGAAGCATTTGAAAAAATCAAAGGTTTTTTAAAAGAAGATAGATTACACACTATAATGACTCCGAACACTGAAATTGTTGTGGATGCACGAGACAATCCTAAGATGAGAGATATAATAAACTCTGCGGATTTAGTTGTGGCAGATGGCATAGGACTTATTTATGGCTCAAAGATGAAGAAACTGCCGTTAAAAGAGCGTGTAACAGGATTTGACTTGTCTATGAAGATGATAGACCTTTGTAGAGAAGAAGGATATAGTTTGTTTTTACTTGGCACAAAACCTGAAATTGTAGAGCGAGCATATAAAAATTTAAAAAAAGATGAAAAGCTTAATATAGTTGGCTATAATGATGGATATTTCAAAGGCGCTCATCTAGGTATGGGGAACCATGAAGAAGAACTTCAAGTAATTGAAAAGATAAATTCATTAAAACCTGATATAATATTTTTGGGTATGGGTTATCCTAAACAAGAACTTTGGATAGAACATAATAAGGGCAGATTGAATTCAAAAATTATAATAGGTAATGGCGGAGTTATAGACATACTTGCCGGAGTGAGTAAAAGAGCTCCGGAAGCGTTTATAAAGTTAAATTTAGAATGGCTTTATAGATTGATATCAGACCCGTCAAGAATAAAGAGACAAGTGGCAATACCTAAATTTTTGTATTCTGTAATAAAGGATAAGAATTCTGTAGTAGTAGGAGGAAAAAATGAACATAGAAACTAAAGCTATTAACACCATCAGATTACTTTCAGTAGACCAAATTCAAGCCGCAAATTCAGGCCACCCCGGGTTACCACTTGGAGCATCGCCAATGGCTTATACAATTTGGAAAAATATGAAGCATAATCCTAGTGACCCGAATTGGATGAACAGAGATAGATTTATTCTTTCAGCAGGGCATGGTTCAAGTATGTTGTATTCATTACTTCATCTTTTCGGATATGGACTTGAAATAGAAGATTTGAAGAACTTTAGACAACTTTCATCACGTACACCGGGGCACCCTGAGTATAAACATACAGTTGGGGTAGAGGCTACTACAGGTCCTCTTGGACAAGGTATATCTATGGCAGTTGGCATGGCAATGGCAGAAAAACATATGGCTGCAATTTATAACCAAGATATTGAAGTTGTAGATCACTATACATTTGTAATATGTGGTGATGGAGATTTAATGGAAGGTATTTCCAACGAAGCTTCATCTCTTGCCGGAACTCTTAAATTGTCAAAACTTATAGTTCTTTACGATTCAAATGGAATTTCAATAGAAGGTTCAACTGATTTATCATTTTCAGAAGATGTTGCTTCAAGATACTTAGCACTTGGCTGGCAAGTTATAGAAGTTGAAGACGGAAATGATATTGAAGCAATTGCAGCTGCAATAGAAGAAGCTAAAAAAGATGAAAGGCCTTCACTTATAAAAGTGACTACAGAAATAGGATATGGATCACCAAGAGTTGGAACAAGTAAAGCACACGGAGAACCACTTGGAACAGAAGGAGTTTTAGAAACTAAGAAATTCTTAGAAGCTTCAGAAGAAGCATTCTACGTTTCAGAAGAAGTTAGAGCTCATTTTGAAGACATCAAAAAAGATTTACACTTTGAATACGAAAAATCAAAGAGAGTAGAAGAACTATATGCTGAAAAATACCCTGAAGAATACAAGAAACTTGTAGACTCAATGAATGGCAAATTTGATTTAGAAGTTTTGAACACAGAAGAACTTTACAAATTTGAAAAAGATATGGCGACTCGTGCATCTTCAGGAGTTGCATTAAATAGAATAGCTGAAAAATTTGATTTATTCTTTGGCGGTTCAGCAGACCTTGCACCATCAAACAAATCAAATATAGATAAAGAAGAAAACTTTAGTGCGAAAAATCCAAAAGGACTTAACATAAACTTTGGAGTTCGTGAACACGCTATGGCGGCAATAGTAAATGGTATTATGCTACATGGAGGATTCAAATCTTATGGAGCAACATTCCTTGTATTTGCAGATTATTTAAAACCTGCTATTAGACTTGCTGCAATCCAGAATTTAGGTTCAGTGTTCATACTTACTCACGACTCTATAGGAGTTGGAGAAGATGGACCTACACATCAACCTATAGAACAACTTGCAATGCTTAGAAGTATTCCAAACCATATTGTGTTTAGACCGGCAGATGCAGTAGAAGCGGCAGTGGGTTGGGCAGTTGCGCTTAACTCAAAATCAACACCTGTATCACTTATTCTTTCAAGACAAACTCTTAAGAATTTAGAAGGGTCATCAAGAGATGCAGCAAAAGGGGCTTATATAGTGCAAAAAGAAACAAAAGAACTTAAGAAAATCATCATAGCAACAGGTTCTGAAGTTGAAATTGCAGTAGAAGCGGCAGATGAAGAAACAAGAGTTGTTTCAATGCCATCAAGAGAACTTTTTGAAGCACAAACTGAAGAATATAGAGAATCAATAATACCTAACAAAGTTAGAAACAGAGTTGTAGTAGAAGCGGCAAGTTCTTATGGTTGGCATAAATATGCAGGAATCGACGGAAAACTTATAACTATTGATGAATTTGGAACATCAGCACCTGGTTCAGAAGTGTTTAAGTATTTTGGAATAACTGCAGAAAACGTAAAAAGAGCACTTAAGGAGTTTTAAATAGTCGCCGAAAGGCGACTTTTTTACTAATATGAAGAGAATAAGAGAAATAGACTTAGTAAAGGGACTGGCAATATTTTTAGTTCTGATGATACACACAAATATATATATGGTTTCAGAAGAACTGATAAACTTTAAAATATTTTATGGTGCGCTATCAAGATGCGCAGTGCCACTATTTATGATGGCGAGCGGAGCTTTACTATATAGAAGAAAACCAACTTTTAAAAAGACCTTTAAAATGGTACTTAAACTGATATTTTTAATACTATTCTTTAACTTTGTATATAGATATTGGGATGGACTTTGGATGAATGACACCAGCATGGAAAATCTTATGAAGTTTAATGAGAAATTTCATTTGTATTATCTTTATATTGCAGTTGTACTTTTCATATCAGCACCGGTAGTTTATAGATTGGTTTCAAATATGACTAGGAATGAATATAGATTTGCAATATTTTTATTTTTCTTGAGCTCAATAGTGGTACCGTATTTAAAAATTTTAAAGTTAATTGAAAACCCATTCATTTTAACATATAGTTTATCAATGAGTTATTCAAGTATAGGGTATGCGATGATAGGACACTACATTTTTAAATATAAAGAAGATATACCAAGAGGTTTTTCAATATTTGGAGCATTTGCAATTTGGTATATGATTGATATTTTGATGAAAAATCCTACGGATGCAAATTTTGTAACATACTTTGAAATGGTAAATCCACTTAGCTTTATATATGCAGTCAGCGTATTTTTATTTGTGGTTAA
>NZ_JAXDSS010000041.1:0-11980 GCF_034090345.1 Peptoniphilus sp.
GAAGGAAATCTGTTTTTATTAGTATATTCAACAAATTCTGTACCTATAGCTCTAGCCGGAAGCCCAACTGGACTTTTTATGACTTCTACTCCAACTTTATTTTGATTATGTGAGTTCAATAAATTTTCTTTAGCTCTTCTATCTAACGAAGACTCTTCTGTAAACAAAAAGCCAGTTCCTATTTGAACCCCGTCAGCACCTTCTTCAAGTGCTTTTTCAAAACGCTCTTTAGTGCCAAATCCCCCACCTATAAAAAGTGGTATATGCTCTTCAAATTGATTTTTTACTTTTAAAATTTCACTCAGCTCTTTAAATATATCTGTATTTAAATCTTCTACTTTAAACCCTAAGTGTCCTCCAGCTTCTGGCCCTTCAAAAACTATAAAATCAGGTTTTCTATTATATTTCTTCAACCATTTTTTTATAATTATATTTAGCGCTCTTGCAGAAGATATAATCGGAGCTATTATTTTCTTATTGTCTATAAACTCAGGTAGTTCAAGCGGTAATCCTGCACCAACTACTACACCATCAACTTCCGTTTCGTTTATAAACTTCAAATAATTTTCAAAGTTATTCACCACGTGCATTATGTTGACCATAATAATACCCTTGCCATGTGCAATTTCTTTTGCTTTTTTTACTTCTCTTAAAAAACTTCTCTTGTTAGCCTCCATAGGATTTTTAAAAAAATCACTTTCCATATATCCGCAGTTCACAAAAGATATTGTTCCCATTCCACCTTCAGCAGCAACTGCACCTGCCAACTCACCCATTGAAATTCCTATACCCATACCACCTTGTACTATTGGTATGCTCATTAATTTATCTTTTATTTTAATAGACATTTCTTTGCCTCTTCATATTCGCTCATAAGCTTTTCAATTAAGTCCTTTGCCGGCATCAATTTATCATATTGCCCAACTGTGTATCCTGTCATTAGAGAACCCTCTTTTACATCTCCATCAACAACAGCTCTTCTAAGTCTTCCTATAGTAAATGTCTCTAATATCTCTATGTTGGATTCATTTTTTTCAAGTTGCTTATATTCTCTTGTCATATTATTTTTTAACAATCTCATTGGAAGTCCGTTTATATGACCAACTGTGGTTACTTTTGATGAATTTGATTTTATAAGAGCTCTCTTATACTCTTCGTGAATTGGACACTCTTCAGTAAATAAAAATGCCGTTCCTATTTGAACTCCTATTGCTCCTAAAATTTCAGCAGCTAGCATCTGTTTTCCAGACCCTATTCCGCCAGCTGCAATAATTGGAATATCAACTTCATTTTTAACTTGTGGAATGAGCACCATTGATGGCATATCTCCAATATGACCTCCTGCTTCCATTCCTTCAGCTATAATTCCATTTAATCCAAACTTAGACAATCTCTTAGCTTGCACAGGAGAAGATATTACAGGTAGGACAGTTATTCCTTCCCCATCAAAAATTTTCATATATTTACTTGGACTTCCTGCCCCTATAGTCACAACTTTTACTCCAGACTCAACTATAATATCTACCATACTATCTATATCAGGTCTCAACATCATAAGATTTACTGCAAATGATTTATCAGTTTTTGCTTTACATATTTCAATTTCTTTTTTTAGTATTTCTGGAGTCATGCCACCTGAACCTATAGTCCCCATAGCCCCTGCATTTGAAATGCAAGCTGCGAAATCTCCCGTTGCAACATGTGCCATTCCACCTTGTAATATAGGGTACTTTATATTTAACAAATTATTTATATTCAAATTACCACTCCATTAACACTGAACAGATGTTAAGACCTGCTCCAAATGCTGAAAAAATTAACTTATCCCCATCTTTTAAACACTCTTTATTTTCAGCTAATAAAATCGGAACTGAAGCTGCCGAAGTGTTTCCATACTCATTCACATTAACTTTAAATTTATCCATTCCCAAACTAAGTTTTTGTGAAACCTGCTCTAAAATTCTCTTGTTAGCTTGGTGGGCAAAAATATAATCAATATCTTGTTTTTCAATTTTTGCCTTTTCAAATAGAGCCTCTATAGATTTTGGAACCTTATCAACTGCAAATCTATAGACTTCTTTACCTTGCATTTTAACGAAATTCCCCTTTTCCATAGCTAATGCATTTTCATTTCCATAAGTTTTTTCATCACTTACCCATAGCTTATTGTTTTTTTGAACAATCGCTCCGGCACAACCATCTCCAAATAGCACGGCTGTAGTTCTGTCATTAAAATCTAAAACACTTGATATTTTCTCAGCAGCTATTAAGAGTGCACATTCCCCTTCTCTTAAAAATCTTTCTGCTAATATCATGGTCCCCACAAACCCTGTACAAGCCATATTTATATCTGCAGAAAGACAATCTTTATTCAATTTAAGTTTTTCATTTATAAGTCCTGCCAATGAAGGTAAAATTATATTCGATGTAAAAGATGCGACTAAAACAAGCTTAATATTCTCTCTATCAAAATCTAACTTACTAGCTAGTTCAACAGCCATTTGAGCCACAGACATCTTGGTAAAATATCTTGATGATATACCGGTTCGGGTCTTTATCCATTCATCAGAAGTATCTAAAATCTTTGTAAAATATTCATTTTCAACTTTATTTTCTAAATCTAATTTTTTTATATCTAAAAATTTTAGTCCCATCTTATCTCCCTATCATACGGAACTTTTCATAACGTTCTCTTTGTAAATTCTCAGCTGTCATAAAATTAGTTCTACTAAGTTCTTCACTTATCAGCTTTTTAATTTGCATATAATCAGGCATATTATTTCTTTCTCGTACAATTTCATCGACTATTCCAAATTCATATAAATCTTTTGAAGTTATCTTCATAATCTCAGAAGCTTTATCTGCAAGAGCTGCATTTTTCCATAGAATCGTAGCAAAGCCTTCCGGTGATAAAATAGAATAAATTGCATTTTCAAACATATATATTTTATTTGCCACTGAAAGTGCAAGAGCTCCCCCTGAACCTCCTTCACCTATTACAAAAGTAATCACTGGTACAGTGAGCGAAGCCATCAATTTAAGACTGCTTGCTATCGCCTCAAATTGTCCTCTTTCTTCAGCATCAATTCCGGGATATGCTCCGGGAGTATCTACAAATGTAATTATAGGTCTTCTAAACTTCTCTGCTTGACGCATAAGTCTCATACTTTTACGATAGCCCTCCGGTAATGGCATACCAAAATTTCTTTTGACACCATCTTCCACACCATTCCCCTTTTCTATTCCAATAAATGTTATTGGTATATCTTCGAAACTACCAATCCCCCCTATAATAGAACGAGAATCGCCAAAACTACGATCCCCTTTTAAATAGACTATATCTTCAAAAATATTTTCAACTAACTCCATAGTTCTAATTCTTTTATCTGACCTCGCATTTTTTACAATTTCATATACGCTCATAACTAGCTCCCGTTTTTTCATGTAACTTTAAAAGTTTATAAAATTCTTCTCTTTGTCTGTCTCTTGGACAAATTAAATCTATAAAACCACATTCTTCAAGTTTTTCAGATCTTTGAAAACCTTCAGGTAATTTTTGTCTAACAGTTTGCTCTATTACTCTTGGTCCCGCAAAACCTATCAATGCTTTTGGTTCAGCTATAATAATATCTCCTAAGCCTGCAAAGCTTGCACTAACTCCTCCCATTGTTGGATTAGTGAGTACACTTATGTATAATAAACCCTCTTTTGAAAATTCATTTATAACAGCTGCTGTCTTTGCCATTTGCATAAGTGAAAAAATACCTTCTTGCATTCTAGCTCCACCACTTGATGAAAAAATTATTACAGGTAACTTTTCGGCCATTGCGTATTCAAACATAGAAGTCAGTTCTTCTCCAACAAAAGTTCCTAGGCTTCCCATTAAATAATCTTGTTCAAGAACAGCTATGACAACTTTAATATTTTTAATAGTGCCTTTAGCTATGGAAATTGCTTCCTCCAAACCAGACTTATTTCTTTGTTCCTCTCTTAATTTATCATAACCTGGAAAAGAAATAGGGTCTTTGTGTTTTGAATTGAATTTTAATTTCTTATATCCTTCATCAAAAAGATATTTAAATCTATCTTCCCCCAATATCTTTAAATAATGACCACAATTCGGGCACACATATAAGTTTGATTTTAAACTTTCAATTTCAATTATTTTTTTGCACTTTTTACAACCTTTGAATAAATCGGGAATTTCCTTAGCAACTTTTTTATCTTTTGAATGAGGAATTCTAACTTTTCTTACAATATCAAGCAGATTTTTCCTCTTACTTAAACTTCCCATCTACTCACCTTTTTCTATACTTCTCATCGCCTCAACTAATGACTCTTCTTTTTCTCTTAAATATCCTGTATTAATTCTACCTCTTATAAAATCTTTATCGTGTAAAATGGCATATTGGAACCCTAAATTTGTTTTAACTCCATCTATTATTGTCTCTTCTATAGCTCTTCTCATCTTCTTTATAGCTCCTAGACGCGTCTTATCCTTTACGATGAGTTTGGCAACCATAGGGTCATAAAAAGGTAAAATTTCAGCCCCCTTATATAGAGAAGATTCAAACCTTGTGTCCATTCCTCCCGGAGGCAAATAGAAACTCACTTCTCCACATTGTGGTTGAAAACTATTTAAAGGGTCTTGAGCATTAACTCTTATTTCTATTGAGTGTCCTTCTTTTTTTACATCACTCTGTTTAATAGAAAGCGGTAAACCAGAAGCAATCTTTAATTGCTCCTTTACTATGTTAATCCCTGTTATCATTTCTGTGACTGCGTGTTCTACTTGAAGTCTTGTATTCATTTCCATAAAATAAAAATTTTCATCTTTATCCACTATGAACTCTACAGTACCAGCTCCTTCATAATTACAAGCCTGTGCACAATTCACCGCAGCTATTCTTATTTTTTCCAACAAATTTTCACTTAGAAATATACTCGGTGCTTCCTCAAGAATTTTTTGATTGTTTCTCTGTAAACTACACTCTCTTTCAAAAAGATGTATTACATTCCCATATGAATCTGCCAATATCTGCACTTCTATATGCCTTGGATTTTCAATAAACTTTTCCATATAAATAGTGTCATTTGAAAATGATGCTTGAGCTTCTCTCTTTGTCAATTCCCATGTAGGAACTAACTCTTCAATTTCAGAAACTTTTCTCATTCCCTTTCCACCACCACCAGCTGAAGCCTTTAGTAAAATTGGAAATCCTAATTTTTCAGCAGCATCAATTAAATCTTTTTTGCTTTTTATTTCCTCATTAAACCCGGGAACAGTTGGAACTCCATTTGATATCATCAAATTTTTTGAAGATATCTTATCTCCCATAGTCCTCATTACCTCAGAACTTGGACCAACTAATTTTAAACCACATTTTTCAACTTTATCTGCAAAATCTCCCTTTTCAGATAAAAACCCATATCCCGGATGTATTGAATCACATCCTGTTTCTAATGCAGCCATTAAAATATTAGACTCATTTAAATATGAAGATTGACTCTTACCCGCTCCAATGCATACAGCTTGGTCGGCTAAATAGACAGCTGGTTGCTCTTTATCTACATTTGAGTACACAACCACTGTTTCTATTCCCAACTCTCTACAATTTCTTAAAATATTTAGTGCAACTTCTCCACGATTTGCTATCAATAATTTTTTAAGCATTTATTTTCTCCAAGATAAAAAGTACTTGTTCAAATTCAACAAGTTCCTCATTCTTGCAACAAACTTTTTTTATAATTCCATCAAAAGGAGATTTAATTTCATTCATCATCTTCATAGATTCCAAAATACAAATTACATCTCCCTTCTTAACTTGTTTTCCCTCAAATACAAAAGGTTCAGATTCAGGGTCTTTAGAAGAATAAAATACTCCAACCAATGGTGATTTTATCTCTTCCCCTTCATACTCTCTGTCGAAGACTTCAACATTAGATTCAACATTATTTACTCTACTGACCTCAGTATGTGGAGTTCCAAAATTTTCAGTACTATAATATCTGAAATCTTCTTTTTTTAAATTCAAAGAATAATTCTCTATCTTTATTTCTAGAGAACTACTTTTTGAGTTATCAAACTCTTTTATTAAACTTTTAGTAAGTTCTAAGTACTTTTCCATTAGTTTTTACTGTTAATATACTTAAATACATCTCCAACAGTTATAAAGTTTGTAAAATCCTCATCTGGAATTTCAACATTATAATTTTCTTCTATAGCCATTGAAAGTTCTACAGCGTCTAGAGAATCTAAACCAAGATCATCTTGTAAATTAGCTTCCTCTGTTATTTGATCCATTTCAATTCCAAAGTTCTCACAAATTAAATTTTTTAATTCTTCAAAAGTCATTTTTATATCCCCCAAATTTATTTCATTTTTTTATGTAAGTAATTCTATTACACTTTTATTAATGTGTCAAATTTTTTAAATAGTTTTATTTTACAAAAAAAGACGACTCAATCACCTTTAATAAAATTAATTTTAACTTCTAACTAAATACTGACTTAAAACTATAGCCAATATGCTTATTACCACACTTAAAGAAATATATGATATGCCAATTATAAATTCACCTTGGTTAAACAATTGAAAATTTTCAAATGCAAATGAAGAAAAAGTTGTAAACCCTCCACAAATTCCCACTCTTAAAAAGAGTATCCATCTATAATCCAAGTCTTTATTCTTTAATCCAATAGCAACAACTAAACCTATTACAAATGAGCCAACTATATTTATAATCAAAGTTTTGATAGGCAGTTGAGTTTTATCAATGCCTATCAAACCTATTAAATACCTTAAAACACTTCCTATGAAGCCACCTAATCCAACTATTAAACAATCAAACATCTTCTCTACCACCTAATATATCTTCCGAGAAATCCTCTATATCCACTACACAAAACCCATTTTCTTTTAGCAATTTGGCAAAAATTCCTGAACCATTTATTAAATTACCACTAAAAGTACCATCGTATAATTGTTTAGCTCCACAACTTGGGCTTCTGGATTGCAGTATAGCTAATTCAATTTTATTTTTTTTTGCCATCTCAAGAGAAATTAAAGCCCCTTTTTTAAATTCTTTATCTACAATTCTTCCATTTTTATTAGTAACAACTCCATCTACAATTTCAGCCGGAACTCTTGGTATCGAGAGCCCGCCCAAAACTTCAGGACAAACTGCAATAACTTCATGCTCACTTAAAAATCTCTTTAAATTTTCATTTAAATTATTTTCACCATTATACTTACAATTTTCTCCAAGTAGACAGGCGCTAACTAATATTTTCATATAAATTCAACTCCAAATTTAACTTTTTTAAATATTCTATTTAGAATTTTATCATAAACCAGTTGAAATAATCTTCTATAGCAAAAAAGATACCTCTTAACGAGATATCTTCTTAATTTTTGTCTTATTTAAACGCATTATAGTATAGATTAAGTATATAATTGTGTAAACTATTATTTCAAAAATTTTCTCATCAAACTTTGAAACATAAAGTGTCATTACATGTAAATAAATTATATAAAAAAATGGATAAGCTAATTTTTGAATATTCTTCCAAATCTTAGCTGACATTTTTGCACGTACACACCTAAAAGAAGTTACCATTAATATTAACATTAATATCACCAATATAACCGACAAAATAACAGCCACTAACTGATTAATATTTTTAAACTGTGACCAGTCAAATAAAAGCCACACAAAATATCTCCTTCCATAAATTATATTGTGAGTTAGTGCAAATATACATCCAATTATAGAAATTTCGCCTCTTATCTCCATAAACTTTCTTGTTAAAGACGTATGATTTTTAACACATCCCAAAAACATAACTACCATAAAAATTGTAGTTGCAAAAATACCTCTTTTGAATGTATTTAAAACATATTTACTAAAAACTTCCGGTAACTCTTTATTAATCTCTGTATAGTATAAGTAAATAACTACAATAGAAAATACAAATGAAATAAAGTAACTTATCTTCGGATATTTCTTTATGAAATCTTTAGTAGCAAAAATAATTGCCAATGTTAGAATCATTCCTATTATAAGTGCCATACATATCTCCCTTTTTAAATTAATTAAAACTATCGATAATTTTTCTATATTATGTGAACACTTTTTAGATTATATACTAATCAATATTACTTATCAATTTGTTTTTTTATTGTTCATTCTTTTACTTTTAATATAGTTTTTTAAAAAAAGATTTATAAAAAAGCAATGGAATTAAGCCATTACTTTTATAATTTATATATTTCTAAAATACTCTTCTGCTAATATTGAATACATACAAGCATCAACTATTCCCCTATTGCTCCAATCTGCATTTCTAAGTGTTCCCTCATACACTAACCCACATTTTTTCATAACTTTCCCTGAGCCTACATTTTCAGGGTCATATTGAGATTCTATTCTTTTAACTCCGACCTTTTCAAATAGAAAAGATATAACCTTTGAAAAAGCTTCACTCATAATCCCTAAATTCCACCATTTACTTCCCAAGCAATATCCAATATGTACTTTATTTGTCATCTCATCCATTCCAACTACAGAAATAGTTCCTATTGATTCCTCCGTTTCTTTTAATACTATTGACCATTGATAAAAATCTAAATTTTTATAACTTTTAATCCATTCGCTTAAAATATTTTTTGTAACTTCAATGTTGTTGTGAGATTTCCACCTTAAAAACTCTGTAACTTCATCTTCATTTGCCCAGTTTTTAAAAACTTGTTCACTATCATCTAATGAAAACTTTTTAAGTATCAGTCTTTCTGTTTCTAATTTAACGGTTCCCTTATGATCCATAAAACTCTCCTAATTTATAAATTTTGCTACCTATTCCCATTTCTTTTCTCCATATTGGAGCTTCAATATCCTCTCCCCAGTATTCATCTAAAGAGATGATTTTTCCATTTTCTAATTTAATAAATGAAATCACGTGGTGAAATTCACTTTTATCTTTTGCATATACTTTTACTGCAGTTATTATCAAATTCTCTCTCTTCTCAATCCTCTCAATATTTCCAGACCAATCTCCAGGATATTTACAATTTGCAAGTATGTAATCTTCAACTGTAAATTTTTCATTTGTATTATGCCAATATATAATTGCCTCATGAGAAAAATATTCTCTAATAGCATCTTCGTCCTGATTCAAAGTGTCATCCCAATATTTTTCTATATTAAATCTTTTTATTTCTAACATAAAAGCTAATAGTTCTATCGCTAAAATTACTGTCATAATAAACAATATTAATTCAATTGCCGTAAAAGGTTTAAAATAATAGTTCCATTCATTTTCCAAAAAAATTTTGGTTAACTCCAATGATATTAATGTTGAAATAATAGTTCCGACTATTATAGGAATTATTATAGTATTTTTCTTTATAAATTTTATTATAGCTATTAAAACTGCTATTCTCAAAAAATAACCCAACAAAGAGCCATATTTTGCATCCAAGTAAATACCCATAAATGAATATGGAAGTGAAGTCACAAATAATTCTATTTTTCTTTTCATACAATCCTCCGATATATAATATCTTATATTACATATTATATTATTCGAGTAAAAATTACATTTAAATTTTATGCTATAATTTTTATATATTTTATTAACGGTTTGTTGGGAGGTAATTTTGAAATTATCATCATTTTTATATTTTGCAAAATTTGGTATAAAGACAATAATTTTTAAAAAGAAAAAGCCCATTCTTGGAACTATTATAATTACAGATAAATGTAACTTAAGTTGTAAACACTGTTCGGTTAATAATATAAGTTCCATAATCTATACATACTTTCAAATAAAAAATGAAATGCGTATTCTCTACAATTTAGGAGTTAGAATTTTGTTTTTTTGTGGTGGAGAAACTTTTCTTTGGAAAGATTCCGGTAAAACTTTAAAAGATTTAGTGGTTGAAGCAAAGAATATGGGATTTTTAATTGTAAATGTTGTTACAAATGGTACTTATCCTATTGATTTACCAGAAGCTGATTTAATTCTCTTGAGTTTAGATGGTGATAGAGAAAGCCACAATACTATACGAGGAAATACATATGATTTAATTTTGGAAAATATAAAAAATTCCACATCTGATAATATTTGCCTATATATGGCAATAAACAAAATAAATAAAAACTCAGTTAAAGATGTTTGTAATCTTTCTACAGAATATAAAAATATTAGAGCCGTTTCTTTCAATTTTCATACTCCATATCCTGATACTGCTCATTTAAAACTCTCAAAATCTGAAAAATTTGATGTAGCGAAGATTATTGCAAATGAAATCGACAATGGCAAACCTATATTTAATTTAAAATCTGCTCTTCCTTTTTTAGTTGAGAGTAATTTTCCAACACCTTGCCATCAATGTGTTGTCATTGAAAATTATACTATTTCAACTTGTGGTAGATGCATTGAAGTTTCAGGGCTATGTGAAGAATGTGGATATTTCTTCGTAGCTGAATATACGCTCTTATTTAGTGGAAATGTAAAAATAATATTTGAAATGTTAAAAACTTATTTGAAATATATTTAAGGAGAAGATATGTTAAAAAAGCTCGGTAAAATTTTCCTCACACGCTCTACTAAACCATTTATATTCCATAGTGAATATGATAACTCTCTAAATTATTTAGATTTAGATAATCTAGGATTATATATTCACATCCCGTTTTGTAGGAGTATTTGTGATTTCTGTCCCTACTGTAAAACAGTTTATTCTAAAGAAAAATCTGATATATACATAGATTATCTTTTAAAAGAGATAGAACTTGTCTCTAAACAATCTTCTATAAAAAAAGAAATTACAACTCTTTACTTTGGTGGTGGAAGTCCTGCTCTTATAATAGATAGATTAGATGAAATTCTCTATACAATTTCAAAATATTTTTACATTAAAGACGGAATTGGAATTGAGCTACACCCCGAAGATGTAACTGTTGAATGTTTAAAAAAATTAAAAAGTATAGGGATAACTAAAATAAGCATTGGTGTCCAATCTTTTCAAAGTAAATTTCAAAATATGCTCGGAAGAAAATTTGTAAATTTACAATCCTTGTCTGATTCTCTTTCAAAAGTTAAATTTGAAACTGTATCAATGGATTTTATATTCGCCTTACCTAATCAAAACTATTTAGATTTAAAAAATGATATAGATTTGGCATTTGATATTGGAGCAAATCACATAGCTCTGTATCCTTTTATAGACTTTAAATTTACCAAAAGTCCTATTAGCGCACTTAACACAAAAGAAAAGAGAAATTTATACTATTCGATTATTAAACATTGTATTGATAATGGATTCTCTCAAAATTCAATATGGACTTTTTCAAAAAACAACTCTCTATACTCTTCCATGACTAGAGAAAATTACCTTGGCTTTGGTTGTTCAGCAACTACTCTATTAAAAGAGCAATTTAAAATCAACACCTTCTCAATTGATGATTATATAAATAGGATAGAAAATAAATTGCTCCCCACTTCTTTGACTACAAGATTTACTAAAAGGCAGAGAATGTTGTACTATCTTTTTTGGACAGCATACTCTACAAAGATATCGGAAAAAGACTTTAAAAATTTTTTCAATTGTTCTTTAAAAAAATATTTTGGTTTGGAAATTAGAATAGCTAAACTATTAAAATTTATTGAAGAACAAGACGGCATTTATACTCTAACGCCTAAAGGCTCTTTCTATTTCCACTATTACGAAAATTTCTACACACTATCCTATATAGATAAAATGTGGGGAATTATGAAAAACAATCCCTTCCCGCAAAAAATTGAACTTTAAAAAGGACAGATTTAAATCTGTCCCCAGATTGTAGACAAACCCAGGAATTTTCCTTGGGCTTGTTTGCATTTTAATAGCTTTAATAATTTATTAAAGCTATTCGTAAAAATATGCCTTATTAGGTCCTTATTCGGGTCTAATCTATACATTAAGGTTGCTAACTTT
>NZ_JAXDSS010000050.1:0-7304 GCF_034090345.1 Peptoniphilus sp.
TCTATTTCAAATATATTATTTGTTCCTTGAAGAACTGTAGAAATTCTCTCCAATCCCATTCCTGTATCTATATTTGGATGAGATAGCGGATGGTAAATTCCCTCTTCATCCTTATCAAATTGAGTAAATACAAGATTCCAAACTTCTATAAATCTGTCGCAATCACAACCTGGTTTGCAGTTAGGATCGTCACAACCATATTTTTCGCCTCTGTCCACATAGATTTCAGAACAAGGGCCTGATGGTCCAACTTCAAGTTCCCAGAAATTATCTTCTTTACCAAGTCTTACTATTTTCTCCTCAGGAATACCTACTTTATCTCTCCATATGGCAAAAGCTTCATCATCTTCTTCATAAACAGTAACCCATAGCTTTTCTTCTTCTATTTCAAGTCTTTCAGTTAAAAATTCCCAAGCCCAAGTTATTGCTTCAGTTTTAAAATAATCTCCAAAAGAAAAATTACCTAACATTTCAAAGAAAGTTGCGTGTCTATCAGTTTTTCCTACATTATCTATGTCGCCTGTTCTTATACATTTTTGACAAGTTGTAACTCTACTATGTGGGGGTGTCAATTCTTTAGTAAAGTATTTTTTCATTGGCGCCATACCTGCCCCAATTAATAGAAGTGATTTATCCCCTTTTGGAATTAAAGAAAAGCTATCTAATACAAGATGTTCTTTACTTTTAAAAAATTCTAAAAATTCACTTCTAATTTCTTGGAGTTTTAAATTCTTCATCCTTTTTTACACCTCAATTATAAAAATCCTCCCTAAATAGGGAGGTTATTAAACTATATCTCTATTTCTTTCATTGTACTTTATTTTTAAGTAGTCAACAAGTATTAAGATTATAGAAAATACGGGGACAGATAAAATCATTCCCAATACTCCGAAAATCCCACCTCCTATTATAATGGAAATCAAAACTAAAATTGGATTCAATCCCGTTTTGTCTCCTATTAACTTTGGTGCAAGAATATTATTTTCAGCCCATTGTAGCAACACAAATAATATGGCTACCCAAAGAGCTTTAAACGGAGATACTATAAAAGCAAATAATACTGCCGGTACAAATCCCATAAATGGTCCTATATAAGGAATTATATCAGCTATCATAGTTATAATTCCTATTACAACGGCAAAGTCGACCCTTAAAATTAAAAGATAAATCATTGTGAAGAAGCCTACAAAAAATGCCAATAACAATCTTCCTTTAACAAAATTAAGTAATGCTTGATTTATTCTCA
Source organism: Peptoniphilus sp. (assembly GCF_034090345.1). Lineage (GTDB taxonomy): Bacteria > Bacillota > Clostridia > Tissierellales > Peptoniphilaceae > Peptoniphilus. The sequence goes on from NZ_JAXDSS010000050.1 coordinate 1,247, forward strand.
TAGAAAGATACAGTATATCATCTTTGTATTTTCTAGGTAAAATTTTAACTATTCCATTTTTGAATTTATCCTTATCTACAGTAAAATAAAACGCAAAAATAAACATTAAAACAATTCTAAGTAGCTTTGAGAACAATACTCCAACACCACTACCTAAATTTTTCAAGCTGTCTACAAATGAACCTTGTAAGTTATTTACAAGTTTCATTACAGAATCACTAAATCCATCTCCTATTTTTTTTAAATCGAAAGACTGATAAATTGTAGACGTATTATTCTTGCTTAAATTTTCCATTATTTTTCCAAAATCAGCACCTAATTTTTCTAAAATAACCGGTGTTCTAAGCAATAAATTTGTAATTTCTTGGACAGTCTTTGGTATTACAATTACCATTAATAGTCCAAGTATTAATACAATACTAACGTATACAATCAATACTCCAACTTTTCTGTTTATATTTTTCGTTTCCAAAAAAGTTACAACTGGATTAATAACAAATGCAATTACTGCCCCAAAAAATATGGCCCATAAGGTATCTGCCACTATTCCATATTTTTGTAAAATTATTCTAAATATATACAAAACTATTATAGCAAATAACACATTTACAATAACTTTTAAATCAACTCTTATTCGTTTATCAGATTCTATATATACATTGCCTATGTTTATAAGATAGTATATCGTCAAAAATAATAGTAGTAGGAAAAGAGTTGCCGTACCTATTACTAAAAACTCAGGTGTCAAATTTACCACACCCATATTTTGTAATTTTGTCGCTTGCATATCACACCTCTATCTAAGAGAATTTATACTATCTATTATTATAGCAGAAGCTTTGTCTATCTGCTCTTCTGAATTTTCTTCATTTAATGTAAGTCTTAAACTATTTTTAGACAGTTCGTCATTTCTGCCAATAGTTTTTAAAACGTATGATGGATTAATTGAACCTGAATTGCACGCACTTCCAATTGAAGCCATAATACCTTCCATATCTAATTTCATCAATAAAATGCTTGAGTCAATATTTTCAATAGATATATTTATATTTCCTTTTAATCTATTTTTAAGATCTCCATTTAAATAAACTCCTTCTAAACTCAAAAGATTTTTTAATAGTTTATCTCTCAATTTTTCTATTTTTGAATTTCTTTCAACTATATTTTTTTGAGCTATTTCAACAGCTTTTGCAAATCCAACTATGCCCGCAACATTCTCTGTTCCAGCTCGTTTATTCCGCTCCTGTGAACCACCATTTATTATAGAGTTTATTTTTGTACCATCTTTAATATAAAGAGCTCCTACTCCCTTTGGGCCGTGTATTTTATGCGCTGAGAAACTCATCATATCTACATTTAATTCACTTAAATTAATTTCAATAGAACCTAGAGCCTGAACTGCATCTACATGAAACAGTATATTTTTATCTTTTAAAATTTCTCCTATTTCTTTTATGGGTTGTATAGTTCCTATCTCATTATTAGCATACATAACTGAAACAAGAGCTATGTCATCTCTTAACTTACTTTTTAAAGAATCAATTTCAACTATTCCATTACTATTTACATCTAAGTATTCTATTTCATAGCCCAAATCTTTCATATATTCTAAGCTTTTTAACACAGCTTCATGCTCTATTGGCGTAGAAAGTATGTGTTTAGATTTTAAAAGGCTACCTTTTATAGCCCAATTGTCTGCTTCAGAGCCACCTGATGTAAAAAATATTTCTTTACTCTTACATCGCAATGTCTTTGCAATTAAATCTCTTGCCTCTATTATAGCTTCCTTAGATTTTTTTCCTATTGAATAAACGCTTGAAGCGTTGCCATAAAATTCTTTTAAATATGGCAACATTGCTTCAAATACTTCATCACTAATTTTTGTTGTAGCAGCATTATCTAAATAAATTTCCATAACTACTCCATATCAGCTAAAGTGAGCGAATCTAAAACTCCATCAAGTTTTTCTTGTAACGTGTCCAAAATATTTTTAGTTGCACAAGAATTACCTTCGCAAGCTTTATATCCCCTACAATCGGAACTACTTAAATTTTTACAAGATATAGCTATATTCCCTTCAAGAGAATTTAAAATTTCTCCTATTTTTATTTCATTAGGAGCTTTTTTTAATTGATAGCCGCCTTTAGCTCCTCTTGAACTCTTTACTAAATCACTTTTTTTCAATAATGTAAAAAGTTGTTCTAAATAGGCTTCTGACAGATTTTCTTCTTTAGCTATCTCACTAATAGATATTGGACCTTTCCCATAATTTATAGAAAGCCTATGCATTGCCATAAGTCCATATCTACCCTTAGTAGAAAGTTTCATTTTCTCACCTACACACTAAAACTCTTTTTATCAATATCCTTCTCTATCATTTCTTTTAAAGTGTACCAAGGTAGTACTGCACATTTTACACGCGCCGGTAAATTTTGAATACTTTCAAATGCTATAGCATCTTCTAAATCTTCCAGATCAGCTTCATCTGAAATTTCTCCCTTTACCATAGCTATAAATTTATTACTAAGTTCCAAAGCTTTTTGCGTATCTAATCCTTTTATAGTATCTATCATTATAGAAGTAGAAGCTTGAGAAATAGCACAACCTATTCCGGTATAAGAAGCATCTTCTATTTTTTTTTCTTTAACTCTTAGCTCTAGTGTTATTTCATCTCCACATGAAGGATTGTGCCCCAATTCAACATGAGTAGGGTTTTCCAAATGTCTTCTATTTCTCTTATTTCTACTTTGTTCTAATATTAGTTCAGTGTATATATCATTAAGATTCAATTTGTAACATCCTCCTAACCTCTTCTAAATGTTCGATAAAATAATCTATTTCTTCAAAAGTATTATAAAAAGCAAACGAAGCTCTACAAGAAAAATTATTACCTAATTTTCTGTGTAACGGTTGTGCACAATGGTGTCCACTTCTTATTGCTATTCCATAATTATCCAAAATAGAAGCTACATCATGCGGATGAGCACCTTTAAAATTAAAGCTTATTAAAGGACTTCTTTCTTTAACTGATGTAGTATATACTTCTATAAATGGTAATTTTTTCATTTTATCATAACAGTAAGTTGTAAGTTCAGACTCATATTCATAGATATTATCCATACCTATTTCTTCAATGTATTCTATAGCCGTTTTTAAAGATTTTGCTCCCCCTACATTTACTGTACCCGCTTCAAATCTTTGAGGAGATGGCATGTATGAGCTTTTATTTTCATACACATATTCAATCATCTCTCCACCATACATATATGGGTTCATAGAATTTAATATATCCACTCTTCCATAAAGGACTCCTATCCCCATAGCGGAAACCATTTTATGTCCTGAAAAAACTAAAAAATCGCAATCTAAGTCCTGTACATCAACTTTGTGGTGTGGTGCATATTGAGCTGCATCAACTATACAAATCGCCTCAGAATTACTCTTAGCCTTCTTTATAAATTCTTTAACATTAGGCATAGTCCCAACTACATTAGAAGCTGCTGTTATACTAAATAATTTTGTATTCTTATTTAGTTTACTTTCAAATTCTTCATCTGTTATTTGCATATTTTCATCTAAATATAAATATACGAGCTTTGCTCCTGTCTTATTAGCCACATATTGCCAAATTACAAGGTTAGAATGATGTTCCATAATCGAGATTAAAATTTCATCTCCAGTAGATAAGTTTTCTAAAGCCCAACTATATGCTATCAAATTTAAAGCCTCTGTTGCATTTCTGACAAATACAATTTCATTTGATGTCTTTGCATTTATAAACTCTTTAACTTTACCCCTAGCACTTTCATAAACTTCTGTAGCTTCCATAGCAAAATGATGTGCTCCTCTATGAGGGTTTCCATTTTCATAATTATAATATTCTCCAAGGGATTCTATTACTTGTTTTGGCTTTTGAGTAGTAGCTCCATTATCAAAATAAACATACTTTTTGTCTGATTTTAGATAAGAAAAATCTTCTCTAATTTTTTCAACTTGTTCCCTATTAAGCATATTATCTCCTAACTATTTCTTGAACTCTATCATTTATAATGTTTCTCAACTCATCATCTTCAATAGAATCTATAGCTTTTGCAAATCTCGATAATACTATAAGAGACTCCGCTTGTTGTTGGTCAAGTCCTCTTGACATTAGATAGAATAATAATTCGGTATCTATTTTCCCGGCACTTGCTGCATGGTTTCCTTGAACATCATCTTCATGAGCCAATAAAACCGGTACAGATAAAGCTATAACATCATCAGATAATAAAGTTGCATATTCTTCCTCTGAACCTATAGATCCACTAGAACCTTCTTTGAAATCTAATGTTGATTTAAAGTTCTTATAACTTTCATCTCTAAGAGCTCCATTTACAATAATATCTGAATTTGATTTTTTAGCATGGTGATATATGTCATAGAATAGATTCAATTCATTTTTTCCATACCCAAAATAAATACTATTTATATTTATATTTGAATCTTCACCAATTAAATTACCCTTTAAGTTAGTGTATAGTTCAACACTTCCTATTTCATATTGGAACAAGTTTAAAGTTGCGCTTTCATCAATATCTGTGATTATTGATTCAATAACCTTTTTGTTTTCTTCCATTTGAACTATAAATAAGTTCACTACTGAATTCTTTTCAAGCTTTAATCTTATAAGCGAACTCCTAAAATCAGACTTTGTGTTTTCATCATATCTTAAAACTAAGTTAAGCTTTGCTCCATCTTCAACATAAATGTCTGTCACCTCAACTAGAGTTTCATTTGAATCATAAACAATGGTTTTATTTAAACTTTCACCACTTTCAACTATTATTTTCTTATAATAATTATAATTATTTATATTTAATTCTTTTATTTCTTTAGAAAAGCCGTAGTCAGATTTAAATTCTCTTTCCTTTGGTTCTCTCTTATCGCCTAAATTAATCGGTAATTCTAACTCTACTTGATTAACATTTGAAGAATCAAATGTTCTAAAAGACAAGTTATTTCCGTATATCTTATTTCCCATTTTCTCCTCCTAGCCTATAGAACCTTCAAGTTCTAAGTTTATCAAGTTATTCATTTCTACAGCATATTCCATGGGCAACTCTTTAGCTATTGGCTCTGCAAACCCTCTAACTACCATAGCTTTGGCTTCAGACTCAGGAATACCTCTACTCATCAAATAGAAAATTACTTGATCTGATATTCTGCCAATTTTCGCTTCATGTCCTAAGTCAACATGCTTATTTTTTATATCTATTACCGGTATAGTATCTGATCTTGATTCACTGTCAAGCATTAATGACTCACAAGATACAGAACTCTTAATATCATGTGCATTTGGGGAAACACTTACCAAGCCTCTATATACTGCAACTCCACCTGATTTAGAAATTGATTTTGAGTTTACAGTTGATTTTGTATGAGAAGCTGTGTGAATTGCTTTAGCTCCTGTGTCTATGTTTTGACCTGCTCCTGCAAATGAAATGCCGGTGTATTCACTGCTTGCATATTCTCCTCTTAAAACAGAAGTTGGATACAACATAGATACTTTAGAACCGAAAGAGCCTGAAACCCATTCAATTTTACCATGCGCATCTACTATAGCTCTCTTAGTGTTTAAGTTGTACATATTTCTTGACCAATTCTCTATTGTAGAATATCTAAGAGTTGCGTTTTTGCCTACAAATAACTCTACTCCGCCAGCATGTAAATTCAATACATTGTACTTAGGAGCTGAACACCCTTCTATAAAATGACAATACGCATTGTCTTCAATGATTATAAGAGTGTGTTCAAATTGTCCTGCTCCAGGAGCATTAAGTCTGAAATAAGACTGTAATGGCACATCAACCTTTACACCTTCCGGCACATACACAAAACTACCGCCAGACCATACAGCATAGTGAAGAGCTGCATACTTGTGCAAAGTTGGAGTTATACATTTTTGGAAGTATTTTTTTACTATTTCAGGATATTCTCTAAGACCGGTTTCAAAGTCAGTATAAACTACCCCTTGGTCTAAAAGATATTTTTGAATGTTGTGATAAACAACCTCACTGTC
>NZ_JAXDSS010000002.1:0-5247 GCF_034090345.1 Peptoniphilus sp.
TCGGGTTTTTTTATGCCCATTTTTAGAAAAACAAGAGTTCAAAAAGTTTTTTAAAAATTTAAAAAATGAATAGTAACTTTTGCTCCTTATTTCTATATATATAGTACAAGGAGGTGATAACATGGCAAAGGAAACAGTAAAGAGCGCAAAGCTAAAGCTTGAGTTCAAGGCTACCTTAGGAGAAGACGGCAAAGAAAAAATCAAGTCTAAGATATTGCCAAGGCTGAACAAAGATGCCGAAATTGACGCAGTTAAAAGCGTAGCCACTAAATTAGGCGCCCTTTTAAAAACACCGGTAGAAAAAATCTACAAAATCACAGAGTCAGAAATCACAGAATAATTAAAGGAAGGAGAAAATTATGGTTAAGAAAACTTTAGAACTTGTCTTTAAAGACACAGGCGGAAAAACTTTGAACATGAGCTTCAAAGACCCAAAAGAAAGCATCGAAAAAACTGAACTAACAGAGTTGGAAACAACAATCAGAGATGCGAAAGTGTTTGTTGGTCCTGAAGGCGACATTGTCGGCTTTGGTAAGGCATACACCAAAGAAGTTATAGAAAAAGACCTCTTACAAGGTTGATTTCTTTATTTACATATGGCTGGTAATATGATTTTGTCTTTATAAGACACAAATATTACCAATAACCGTAGGGGCGGCACGTGAGTGCAAGAAAAATGATGAATTAAAAAATGAACAGACAAATAAAAAACATAAATAACAAAACAACAAAGGCCCGCCCTTAACTCCGATAAAATGAAATATCAAAAACATAAAAATTACTGTGCAAACGAAAAATCAAAACATAAATCAAATTGAATTGTCATAAAAAGAGCGGACCTCGCTTTGCTCGTGCCGCACCCTACACTTGAATAACAAAACAAAAATAAAAACATTTGTGAAACGGGCGGACCTCGCTCTGCTCGTGCCGTCCCTACATTTGGATAATTAAAACAATTAATATTTTATAAAAATCGTAGGGGCGGCACGTGATTGCAAGAAAAATGATGAATTAAAAGATGAATAGACAAATAAAAATAATAGATAAGAAAGACGTAAAGGTCCGCCCTCAAACCAAATAAAACGAAATATTCAAAATAACAAAATAGACATATCTGCAAAAAACATAATAAAGGAGGAAAATATGGACGAAATTATCACACAAGTTTCAAACGTTGGATTTCCAATAGCAATAACATTTTATTTGTTATTCAGAATAGAATCCAAATTAAGTGATTTGACAAATAGTATTCATGAGTTGAGCAACAGCATAGGAAATTTAAACGGCAGTAAGTAAGTTTATAAAAATACATATCAATTTATTTCATTTACCATAAAAGGGGTGGCACGAATATACAAGTGCTGCCTCTTTATTTTTTTACACATAATCTATTTTCATATTTTTTCGCGGGCGGACCTCGCTACACTCGTGCCGCACCCTACATTTTAATAAAAAAACAAAAATAAAAACATTTATAAAACGGGCGGACCTCGCTTTGCTCGTGCCGCCCCTACGATTCGTTAATAAAGCGAAATTTAAAATAAAACAACCCATAAACACAATAAATGATACAATGAACAAAAAGGAGGTAAACATGGAATCTAAATTACCAAAACGAAAAATAATAAGGCTAAAAAACTATGATTATTCATCGGATGGAATATATTTCATAACAATATGCGCCAATAAAAGACAAAAAATCTTTGGAAACATTGACTTTCAAAATCAACCAAGTGTCATTTTGAGCAAATTGGGGGAAAAAATTGATAAAACATTAAAAAATATATCTGAAATTGAAAAATATATCATAATGCCAAATCATATTCATTTCACATTGGTTTTAATTAATTCTCAAAACTCCGTTCCTAAAATTGTGCGTAAATTAAAATCAGATGTAAGCCGAGGCGTAAATTTCCCGGTATGGCAACGTGGATATTATGACAGGATTGTCAGAGATGAAAGGGAATATTTGAACGTGTGTGAATACATTGAAAATAATCCATATAATTGGGATAAGGATGAATATTTTTATTAATTAATGAAACGACAGTAGGGGCGGCACGTGATTACAAGAAAGACAAAGAATCAAAACAAAAACAGAAAAATAAAAAACATAAATGACAAAACAATATAGGCCCGCCCGTAAAAACCAACAATTTCAAAAAAACGTAGGGGCGGCACGTGATTACAAAAATGTTTCATCAAGTTACAAAAATGTAACACAACTGTAATTTTACATTTAAACGTAATAGTGTATAATAATAACAACGAGGAACAATGACAACTAAATATTAATCCATGTGACTAATGTTTAACTTGTCACCTCTGAAAAGACTGTTCGTTCAAGCAGTCTAGCAAAAGTTTAAGACTTTTGTAGGTCTACAAAAATTTTAAGGAGGTCGAAAGACAAGATGAACAAGAAATTATTATCTCTAGTACTAACACTAGTAATGGTACTAGGAGCATTCACATCTGTTTTCGCTGCCGAAACTAAAACAACTGATGAAAAAGTTGAAAAAATCAAAGGTAAGGATAACAAAATCCAATACGTTGTTGATAAAAAATTAGTTGAAGGTTACGAAGATGGAAGTCTAGGACTAGACAAAAACATTACAAGAGCTGAAATCACTAAGCTTTTAGCTATTGCAAACGGAAACAAAGATCTAGCAGCTAAATTACAAGGTGCTATGAAACTTTACAGCGATGTTGATAACTCACATTGGGCAAACGGCGTTATCACTGTAGGTACAACAGTTCCTTCAGCAACTAACGGACAACCAATGCTACAAGGTTACCCAGATGGATCATTCAAACCAGAAAACAACGTAACATATGCAGAACTTGCAAAAATGTTAGTAGTTTTAGTTAAGAGTGATCTAACTGCAGACATGGTTAAAGAAGCTAACGCTAAATGGGCTGGTCTATGGTTAACATGGGCACAACAATTAGGAATTCTTGATGATGTAACTGTTGCTGATTCAAACGCAGCTGCTAACAGAGGCGACGCATTCACAATGGTTTACAACGCTCTTTACAAGATGAAGAACTTCAGAAGAACTGCAGCTAACGAAAAACTTGGCGTACTTTCTTCTTTAAACAGAGACAAATTAGTTCTTAACCAAGATGCTAAAGAACAAGAATACACTATCACTACTGATACAGTATTTGTAAATGCTAATAGAGTTGAAGGAAATAATGCTAATGTAATTAAAGTTAAAAATATTACTAACCCAGATTTCTACCTTGGATCATTAGTAAGAATCATCACTAATGACAAAAAAGAAGTAACTCACATTCTTGAACTTGGTAACCCATCAGCTTTAGCTTTAGATGCTGATGCTCACAGAGTGGTTAAAAATTCAAGATGGAATGGCGTTGCTGATTACACAGTAGAAACTGGTTTAACTAATGTTTCTAAATTAACTAATGATACAATGCAACCAATATTTGATGGATGGGTTAAAGTTAACTTCAGATCAAATGATACTAAAGTAGATTCTTTAACTTTCCAACATGGAAGTAAGGATGTAGTTAAAGTAGGAATTAACAGCGATACAAAAGTATTTGTTGCTAATCCAGCTAATAATATTATGAAAGAAGTTAAAGATATTAACGAAGCTATGTCTTTAATTGGATATAACCAAGCAAGATGGAATATGATTCCAAACGTATATGCAGGGTTCAACCAAGATGGACATAAAGCTGTAGTTGATGCTTTTAATCAAAATGAAAGAAACACTGCTAAAGTTGTAGTATTCAACGTTGTAGCTAAATCAGCTAAAACTGAAATGTACAGAGTAGTTAACCAAGCAACTTCTTTAGGAAATGCAACTCTTGAAGATACTGATGGAAAAATTTATGATAGAAACTTCTTTAACAATATGTCAGCTTTCCCATATAACTATGGAGATCTTTATGATGTAATTAAAGTTAATTACATGACAAATGCTAATACTAATGGAATATCTACAGTTATCGATCACAGTGATAAAGTTAAATTCCCAGTAGTAGAAGTTAAAGGATTTGCTAATGACAAGAGAGTAATTGATGTTGTTGATAAATATGGAGACATGTCTTCACTAGATGTAAGAGATGCAGATATCTTCAACGCAAAACAATACAAAGACTTAAGAGTTGGAGATAAACTTCAATTTGCAAGAAAAGATAACAAAGTTACAACTGAAATAGAAGTACTTTCAATTCTTCCAGCAAACACAGCTCTTGAAGGAGCTATTAAAGATTTAGTTCCAAACATTAGCAATAGAACTCATGTTGCTACAGTTTTAGAAACTAAACAATTCTCACAAAATGAATATGTAGTAGTTATGAATGAATTCAGAGATAACTTTAATTCAGATGCTAATAGCGAAACAAAAACTTATTTAGTATCTATGAGTGAATTTACTAAATTAGAAAAATTAGCAGGTACTGGTATAAAAGTTGAATATGAAGTAAGATTTACTGATGATAGAAATGTTGACGGTAGAATTTACACATTCAAAACTAATTTAGAAGTTGCATATAATGAAGGAATACAAGCTGCAAAAGCTAAACTAGAAAAAGCTATTGAAACTGCAAATGCAGCAAAAGCTAATGTTCAAGTTTCTGAAAATGGTGAAGGATTAGATTTAGGAACTAAATATGTTAAAGAACAACAAATAATTGATACTTTAGATGCAGCTATAAGAGAAGCACAAGGTAAAGTCGATTCTAAGAAAATTTTAGAATTAAGAGAAGCATCTAACACTCTAGAAGAAGCAGTAAGAACTTTTGAAAGAGCAGTTAAAACAAAATAAGTTTAACTTAAAATAAAAAATCCGAGAGAAATCTCGGGTTTTTTTATGTCCATTTTTATAAAAACACAAGCTCAAAAAAATTTTTAAAAAATCTTAAAAAATGGATAGTAACTTTTGCACCTTATTTCTATATATATAGTACAAGGAGGTGATAACATGGCAAAGGAAACAGTAAAGAGCGCAAAGTTAAAACTTGAGTTCAAAGCTACCTTAGGAGAAGATGGCAAGGAAAAAATCAAGTCTAAGATACTGCCAAGGCTGAATAAAGACGCCGAAATTGACGCAGTTAAAAACGTAGCGACTAAATTAGGAAATCTTTTAAAAACGCCGGTAGAAAAAATCTACAAAATCACAGAGTCGGAAATTACAGAATAGTACTAACGAAAGGAGAAAATTATGGTTAAGAAAACTTTAGAACTTGTCTTTAAAGACACAGGTGGAAAAACTTTGA
>NZ_JAXDSS010000015.1:0-93564 GCF_034090345.1 Peptoniphilus sp.
TAGAAGAGCTAAAGAAAATTTATTGAACTCACATAATCAAAATAAAGTTGGAGTAGAAGTCATAAAAAGTCCAGTTGGGCTTCCGGCTAGAGCTATAGGTACAGAATTTGTTGAATATACTAATAAAAACAGATTTCCTTCGAAGCACTGTGTGAACTGTATATCTACATGTGACCCGGCGAGTACACCGTATTGCATAAATGAAGCTTTAATCAGAGCGGTTAAAGGGGATTTTAAAGAAGGATTATTTTTCTGTGGAACAGATATTAAAAATATAAAAAAAATATCATCTGTAAGAGAATATATAGCAAGTATATTGGGAGGAAAAGATGAGTAAAATAGCAGTAGTGTTTGGTGGACAAGGGTCTCAATATAGTGGAATGGGGAAAAAGTTATCAGCAAACTACCCAGAAATTTCTAATATATATTCTATTTTGGGAGAAAAATTATCAGATATTTCTTTTAATGGAGACATAGAAATTATTTCAAAGACAGACAACTTACAACCTATTATGTTGGCATTTCAACTAAGTGTAGTTAAATTGATAAAAGAAAAATTAAATATCAGCGCAACTTGCGGACTTAGTTTGGGCGAATATGGAGCATTGGTTTTAAGTGAAGTGATTGATGAGAAAGCAGCTTTGGAACTTGTAAAAGTTAGAGGTTTTGAAATGAACTTGGCTTCTAATGAAGTTGAGAGTGGAATGTTGGCTGTGATGAATTCAAATGAAGATGATTTGAAAAACTTTATAAATAATAACGAATTAAAAGATAGAGTCTATGTAGCAAACATAAATAGTTTCAAACAAATTGTTATATCAGGAGAAAAAACTGGAATTGAAAAATTACAGATAATATTAAAAGAAAATGGAATAAAAGCTATTCCACTTAAAGTTAGTGGAGCATTTCACACTCCTTTTATGGACAGTGCGGCAAAAAATTATAAGAAGTCGCTTGAAAGTGTTAAATTTAGCGAGCCAAAGATAGATTACTATCCTAATTTGAGTGGTGAAAAATATAACGGAGAAGAGATGGTAGATTTGTTGTGCAAACAAATAGTATCACCAGTTCTCTTATATAAGACTTTTAAAAATATGGTGGATGATGGAGTGGATACTTTTATAGAAATAGGTCCAGGAAGTGTAATTTCATCTATAGTAAAAAAAGAATTTAAAGGAATAGATGTACAAACGTTAAAAAATGACGATGAAATAATAAATTATATTGAGAGGTTGAGAAATGGAGAATAGAAAGTTTGCTCTTGTAACAGGTTCAACAGGTGGAATAGGAAGTGCAATAGCAAGAGAGTTAAAAAATCAAGGATATTCTTTGATAATACATGGAAACTCAAATGTTGAAAAATTAGAAAAACTGAAATCAGAACTTGGAGAAGATGTATTCACAGTAGTAGGGGATTTATCTAAATTTGATATTTGTAAAAAAATTGTAGATGAATGTTTAAAGATAGCCGGCAGTATAGATGTGTTGATAAATAATGCAGGAATTACTAAAGATAATTTAATAATAAGAATGACAGAAGAAGATTTTGTTCAAGTTATAGAGACTAATTTGAACAGTGCATTTTATCTGACCAAGTTATTGTGCAAATCAATGATAAGAAAAAAATTCGGGAGAATTATAAATATAACTTCAATTAGCGGAGTTCATGGAAATGTGGGGCAAGCTAATTATTCATCCGCAAAAGCTGCAATGATAGGTCTTACTAAGTCAACAGCTAAAGAATTGGCTTCTAAAAATGTGTTAATAAATGCAATTGCTCCAGGATTTATTGAAACTAAAATGACAGATAAGTTGGGAGAAGATACAAAGGCGAAAATACTTAATGAAATACCGCTTAAAAGAATTGGACAGCCTGAAGAAATTGCAAGTGTTGTAAGCTTTTTAGTATCGGATAGTGCAAGTTACATAACCGGTCAAGTTATAAATGTTGATGGGGGAATGGGAATATGAGAAGAGTAGTTGTAACTGGAATTGGGATCTTATGTCCTATAGGGGATGATGAAGTTTCTGTTTTAGAAAATGTTAAAAATAAAATATGTAGTATAGATAAAATAACACATTATGATACAATAGATCGAGAGGTAAAACTTGCAGCGGAATTGAAAAATTTTAATGCAGATGAATACTTCGATAAGAAAGAGCAAAAGAGACTGGACAGAGTTAACCAACTTGGTATAGTCGCAGCCAGAAGGGCCTTAGAAAATGCTAAATTAACTGTTGAAGAAGTAGAGCAGATGAATGTGGGGGTGTATGTTTCTTCCGGGATAGGTGGTTTAGGGACTATAGAAAAAGAACATGAAAGAGGAATGAAGAGAGGATTCGATAAAGTTAGCCCTTATTTTATTCCAATGGCGATTTCAAATTTAACTGCATCAAATATAGCTATGGATATACATGCTCATGGTTCATGTCAATGTTTTGTTACAGCATGTGCAAGTTCAACTAATGCAATAGGAGAAGCTTTTAGAAATATTAAAGATGGGTATGAAGATATTATATTTGCAGGTGGAAGTGAAGCAAGTATAACTGAACTTGGAATAGGTGGTTTTACATCTATGAAGGCGCTTTCTACATCACAAAACTGCAAAAAGGCTTCTATACCATTTGACAAACACAGAAATGGTTTTATAATGGGAGAGGGTTCTGCAATATTGGTTTTAGAGGAATTAGAGCATGCTAAAAAGAGAAATGCAAATATCTTAGCTGAAATAGTAGGATATAGCACTAATTGTGATGCGTATCATATAACTTCCCCAGCACCAAATGGAGAATATGCCGCTATGGCAATGGAGCAAGCAATTAAAGAAGCGGGGATAGATAAAAAAGATGTTGACTATATAAATGCGCATGGCACTTCAACAGATTTGAATGATAAGTATGAAACTGCTGCTATTAAAAAGGTTTTTGGAGAAGATACTAATGTATTTGTTTCTTCATCTAAATCTCAAATAGGACACTTACTTGGAGCTTCTGGAGCAGTTGAAACAGCTATAAGTATTTTTTCTATGAAGGGAAATATCCTTCCACCTCTTGTGAATTACAAAAATTTAGATCCTGAATGTAATTTAAATTTTGTAACGGATATAAATGAGTACGAAACAAAATATATGTTGAAAAATTCTTTGGGATTTGGTGGACACAATGCTACTTTAGTTATAAAGAGGTATTAAAATGAAATTAAATTTTGAAGAAGTAAAAAATATTTTGCCACATAGAGCACCTTTTTTAATGGTAGATAAAATAGTTGAGTTAGAAGAGGGCGAAAGGGCTGTAGGAATTAAGTGTGTTAGTGGAAATGAGCCATATTTTAAAGGGCATTTTCCAAATTGTGCAGTGATGCCAGGAGTATTGCAAGTTGAAACGGTAGCTCAAGTTGGAGCGGTAGCTATTTTGATTAATAAAACAGGGAAGAATGCTTTTCTTGGTGGAATAAAAAAAGCTAGGTTTTATAAGCAAATTGTTCCTGGAGATTTATTAGAAATTCATTGCAAAATAATAAATAAGAAAGGAAATATAGGCTTTGGAGAAGGATACATAATTGTAGATGGCGAGAAAGCTATGAGTTGTGAGATTTCTTTTGCAATTGTCTAAAATATATAGGGGGGCTATTATGTTAAATGAAAAATTTTCAGAAGTTTATGATAAATTTAAGTTGAATTTGTATAAGAATATGTTCCGAAATTTACAGGATAGAGAAGCAACACTAACTGCTACGGAAACATTTACAATTGAAGTTATACACGCGCTAAAAAGACCAAGAGTAAGTGATTTAACTGAGTTCTTAGAAATGTCTCATCCTAATATTGCCTATAAAATAGCTTCCTTAGTTAAAAAGGGATATTTGAAGAAAATTCAATCTGAAGAAGATAAGAGAGAATTTTATTTGGAAGTAACACAAAAGTTTTATGATTATCATGAAATGAAAGAAGAATATATAAACATAGTCATGGACAGATTAAAAGAGAGAATAGGCAAAGAAGATGCTAAAAAATTAGAAGCTCTCTTAACTATAATGAGCGAAGAGTTAATGCCTGAGGTAACAAACTTTATAGCGAAACATGAAAAAAATGATGCAAAATAAAACAAAAAGGACATTTTAAATTTTATTTTAAAGTGTCCTTTATTTTGTATGTGATTTAAATTAATTTAACATTCTTTTAAAATATTGATTAGATATTCTTTAAATTCTTCACCAAAGTCCTTATCTTTTAATGCATACTCAACTGTCGCTTTTAAATATCCAATTTTTGAGCCAGTATCAAATCTTTTTCCGGTAATTTTTTTGCCCATTATTTTTTCATATTTTAATAGCTTTAAAAGAGCATCTGTGAGTTGAATCTCACCGCCATATCCTGGTTTTGTTTTTGAGATTAAATCAAATATTTTAGGCGTGATAACATATCTACCTATTATTGCAAGGTTTGAAGGAGCGGTTTCTATTGAAGGTTTTTCAACCATATCCACGATTTCATCGTTGACAAGTTTGACAATTCCATATTTATTTACTTCAGTTTTAGGGACTTCGAGTAAGCCTACTACACTTAAACCTGTTTCATTAAATAGTTCAATTAATCCTTTTGATGCATTGTCATTTAAATCTATTATTTCATCTCCTAAGAGTAATAAAAATGGCTCATCAGAAACAAAAGATTTTGCACAATTTACAGCATGGCCAAGTCCAAGGGCCTTATGCTGTCTTATGAAGTGTATCTTGGCAAGAGAATTTAATTCATTTATTTGTTCAAGTTCATTAATTTTATTAGCTGATTTAAGCTTTTCTTCAAGTTCGATATTTGAATCAAAGTAGTCTTCAATTGAACTTTTATTTCTTCCCAATATAATTAAAATTTCTTCTATACCAGCTTCAACGGCTTCACGAACTATGTATTCTATATTTGGGGTATCTATTATCGGCAACATTTCTTTAGGAACGGCTTTTGTGAATGGTAAAAATCTCGTTCCTAAACCTGCTGCCGGAATTATAGCTTTTTTTATTTTCATAATTCACCTCTTATGGTTTATAATACAACAAAGTATAAATCTTTTAAAGTTTTAAGAATTCATAGTATAATTAATAATAAGAGGTGAAATAAATGAGACCGACAAGAGAAAAGGCATTTGAATTATTGAAAGAATATACAGAATCTGAAGCGTTGATAATGCATGCACTACAAGTAGAAGCTGCAATGATTGAATTTGGAAAAATGTTTGGAGAAGATGAAGAACTATATGGAATAGTTGGGCTTCTTCACGATATAGACTATGATAAATATCCGGATGAACATTTGAAAGTAGCTCCAAAGATTTTAAAAGAAAATGATATAGATGAGGATATAATAAGAGCAGTTATGTCACATGGATATGGAATGTGCACTGATGTTAAACCGGAATCAAATATGGAAAAATCAATTTATACAGTAGATGAATTAACCGGGATTATAAATGCTTGTTGTTTGCTACGTCCTTCTAAGTCGGTGTTGGATTTAAATGTAAAATCAGTAAATAAAAAATTTAAAGACAAAAAGTTTGCTGCAGGCTGTGATAGAGAGGTAATACTTAATGGGTGCGAAATGCTTGGTATGGATAAAAATGATGTAATTGAACATACTATTAAGGGACTTAAAGACAGAGCAGAGATAGTTGGATTAAAGGGTGAACTCTAAGGAGATACTATGTTTAAAATTTTAGTAGTAGACGATGAACCTAAGATAAGGGAAGTTATAAGAACTTATGCAGAATTTGAAGGACACACAGTAATTGAGGCTGAAGACGGTCTTGATGCTATTGACAAAGTCAAAGAACAAGGCTTTGATGTAATAGTAATGGATATAATGATGCCTAAATTAGATGGATTTTCAACTTATAAAGAAATAAGAAAAATAGCAGATATTCCAGTGCTTATGTTATCGGCAAGAGGAGAGGAATATGATAAGTTATTTGGATTTGAAATAGGGATTGATGATTATGTTGTAAAACCTTTTTCCCCAAAGGAATTAATGGCCAGACTAAATGTAATAGTAAAAAGACACCAAAAAACTTTTGAAAATGAAACTTTGGAATTTGAGGGATTAAAAATTGATTTAGACGGAAGAGATGTCTATGTAAATTCAGAAAAAGTTGATTTAACACCAAAGGAATACGACCTTTTAGTTTATTTAGCATCCAATGAAAACATAGCATTGTCTAGAGATAAACTTTTATCAAAAGTATGGGGATATGATTTTTATGGAGATGATAGAACAGTAGATACTCATATAAAAATGCTTAGAAACTCAATAAAGGAGTATAGAAAGTTTATTATCACAGTGAGAGGAATGGGCTATAAATTTGATACGTCAGAATTTGAATAATAAAGTTTTAGATAAAAAGAGTATGATGTTCAATTTTTGGAAATATTTCATGCTCTTTGCAGCTTCTATTTTATTAGCACTTTGGTTGTTTCAGATAGTTTTTCTAAATAGATTTTATGAAACCATGAAGATTAGAGAAGTAACTAAGACTGGTGATATATTAAAAAATGAATTTAAAGATAAAAATTTTGAAAATATAATTTTAAACTATTCACAAAATAAAGGTATGAATATAGAAGTTATAGATGAGGAAGGATATTTAGTATATCCTCTTAATTGGGTTGAAGTCATAATGAATCCAAGGGTATTAGATGAGAAAGGATTTGAAGAATTTTTTGAAAATGTTGGACCTGGGAAAAAAATGTATAGGGTAACGTTGAAAAAATTTAAATACCTCGAGAATTCGTCTATTGTATATGGAGGATACTTAGGGAAAGAAAGTGGCAAAGACCATTATATACTCATTAAGACAAACTTGGAACCGGTAGACTCAGCTGTAGATATATTGAAAAATATTTTGTTGATTGTATTGGGATTATCTTTTGCATTATCCGTGATATTGTCTTATTTTATTTCAAAAAGGTTATCAAGGCCGCTTGTTGAAATGTCAAAAACAGCTAGAAAACTTGGAAAGGGAAACTATGATGTCAATTTTAAATATGGATATTATACAGAAATAAACGACCTTTCAAAAACACTAAATTACGCAACTAATGAGTTGACTAAGACGATTGAAATGAGAAAAGATTTAATAGCAAATGTAAGTCATGATTTAAAGACTCCACTTACTGTAATAAAATCTTATGCTGAAATGATAAGAGATATTTCGGGAAGCAATGAAGTGCTTAGAAATGAGCATATAGATATAATTATTTCAGAATCAGATAAATTGACTCAGTTAGTAAATGACTTGTTGGATATATCTAAAATTGAATCTTCGCTAGAAAGTATAAAGATGGAAAAGGTTGATCTGATAAAATTATCTCGCATTGTTGCAGAGAGATTTGCTCTCTCAGAAGATGTAATAACTATAGAATCTAAAGGAGAATGCAATATATTTGCGGATAAGAGAAGAATTGAACAAGTTATATATAATTTTATAAGCAATGCTGTAAAATATACAAAAAAGGACAAAAAAATTGTAATCAAAATTTTCGAAGAAGATGACGAAGTTATTTTTAATTGTATAGATAATGGGGTTGGAATAGCAAAAGAAAATTTAGATTTAATTTGGGACAGATTTTATAGGATAAGGGATAATCACACTAGACCAAGGGTTGGAACCGGTTTAGGACTGCATATCGTAAAAAGTATATTAGAAATACATCAATATAAATATGGAGTGGAGTCAGAGTTAAATAAGGGTTCAAATTTTTATTTTAAAGCAAAAAAATATAAATAATTTTAAGTATATGAAAAGGCTAAAGATCAATGAAAAGGACTTGAGGCCTTTTTTTTATTGTGCATAAAATATGATGGATATAAACAAAAAAATGATGTAGAATAGAGGTAAGTGGAAGATAGTGGTTTGAAGTGGTATATAATGGTGTGAAATGTTAATAGGCGAATACAGACATACCTTGGACACAAAAGGAAGAGTTATAATTCCTTCAAAGTTCCGAGATGAATTAAAAGATAATTTCATTATTACCAAAGGATTGGACAACTGCCTATTTATTTATCCTCAAAGTGAGTGGATAAAAATAGAAAATAAGTTGAAAGAATTGCCTTTGACAAACAGAGATGTTAGAAGTTTCGTGAGAACTTTTTATTCTGGCGCCATAGATGAGTCTTTGGACAAGCAAGGAAGAGTTGTAATACCACAGTCACTACGAGAGCATGCTAGCATTGAAAAAGATGTTGTAATTATAGGAGTAAGTACACGTGTTGAAATATGGAGTACGGAAAATTGGGATAATTACAATGATTCGCTTGGTTTATCATATGAAGATATAGCTGAAAAAATGCAAGAATTGGGGATTTAAACATGGTTGAATTTGTACACAAGTCCGTTTTATTGAATGAGACGATAGATCTTTTGAATGTAAGAGAAGGTGGCATATATGTGGACGGTACTATAGGTGGAGCTGGGCACTCACGTGAAATTCTCAAACGTATTGGAAACGATGGCCTTCTAATAGGTATAGATCAAGATACTAATGCACTTAAAAAAGCTGATTCAGTGCTTAGCAAAATAGGTTCAAACTATAAACTATTTCATGCCAATTATAAAAATTTTGAGGATATTTTAAATGAGTTAAATATAGATAAGGTTGATGGAATTCTATTGGATTTAGGCGTTTCTTCACACCAATTTGATGAGGGTAGTAGAGGTTTTTCATATAATTATGATGCTAGATTGGATATGAGAATGGATACTACATCTAATTTAAGTGCTTGGGAAATTGTAAATGAATATTCAAAAGAAGAACTTACTAAGATAATAAAAGATTATTCTGAAGAAAGATTTGCATCTAAAATAGCTGATAAGATAGTTAAAAAAAGAAGTATAAAGCCAATAGATACAACTTTTGAATTAGTTGAAGTGATAAAAGATGCGATCCCTTTAAAATTTAGAGTAAAAGGTGGACATCCTGCAAAGAAGACTTTCCAAGCTCTTAGAATTGAGACAAATGATGAACTTGGAGTGTTGAGAAATGCATTAGATAGGATGATTAACAGATTGAATAAGAATGGAAGAATAGCCATAATATCTTTCCATTCTCTTGAAGATAGAATTGTAAAGGAAACTTTTAAGTACAGATTTTTAGACTGTGTATGTCCACCCGAAAGTCCTGTATGCACTTGTGATAAAAAAAGAGAAGTTGAAATAATTACGAGAAAACCGGTAGTGGCTACTGAAAAAGAATTGAAAGAAAATAATAGAGCCCACAGTGCTAAATTGAGGGTGGCAGAAAAAATATAGAGGTATTATATAGATGTCTGAGCAAAGAAAATTTAGACAAGTAAAATTGAATAACAGACAATTAAAAGTCAAAAAGAGAAAAAATTTGGCAAAACCATTGTATATGACGATAGCTATTGTTATTATAATGTTCTTAGGGGTTTCTATAGCATATTCTCATTTATCAAGTATAGATAAAGATATAATTGCAAAAGAAAAAGAAATATCTGATTTGAAAAAGACTAAATTAGCTTTGGAAGCAGAAGTTAAGGGGATAAAAAGTTCTACTGAAATACAAGATGAAGCAATGTATAAATTAGGAATGGTATATCCATCACAAGACCAAATTGTTTATGTAGATATAAGCGAAAATAAAAGACAGTTAGATGTAAATCATAATGTTTTTTTGAGTCCAATTTTATCGGTGCTTAAATCCTTCACTAAGGATTAGGGGGAAATATAGTTGAAAGTAAATTTAAAAAGAGCTCGTGAGATAAATAGTTCGCAAAAGAATGCGAATTTTAAGATAAGTTTGATTTTTCTCGGGATGGCTCTTTTCTTTTTTATAATAATAATTAGAGTTCTATACATAAATATAGTAAGAGGAGAAGAACTAACTAGAAAGGGATTAAATCAGCTAACGAGTACAGAAATAGTTCAGGCCGACAGAGGTATAATTTACGATAGAAATAATAAAGAGTTAGTAGTAAATATAACCAAGTCAAATGTGTATTATAATATGGATTTTAAAAGAGGAGATATTTACTCAGATAAGGAAATAAAAGAAAAAAAGAAAAAAGTTGAAGAAGATTCTTTGGCTATTTCAAAAGTACTGAAAGTTCCTCAAGATAAAATAAAGAAAAAAATGGTTGGAGATAAGGTAGTACAAATTGTGTCTAATGTAGATAGAGATACAGCAAGTGCATTAAGAGAACTCAAAATAGAAAAACTGTCTTTAGATGATGTGCCAAGGAGATTTTATCCTAATGGAAATATATTATCTAAAGTTTTGGGGTTTGTAACTGACGATGGGAATGGACAATACGGCCTTGAATCTAGTTATGATGGAATAATGAGCGGAATAGCAGGGAAAAATATTTCTATAAAAGCTAACACTCGTATGCAAATCCCACTTACAGACGAAGAATCTTATGCTCCAAAAGAAGGTCAAAACTTGATTCTTACAATAGATGATAATATACAAAAATTTGCTGAAGAAGCAGCTGAAAGATCAAGAACAAAGCATAACGCCGAAGAAGTCAATATAATAGTTCAGAGTACCAAGACCGGAGAAATTCTTGCCATGGCATCTTCATTAAGCTATGATGCGAATAATCCTAAATCTCCTGTTGGAGACGCTCAAAAGAAGGATTGGGATTTGCTTAGTAAAGATGAAAAAGTCGTAGCTTGGTACAAAAACTGGACAAATTTCAATGTGAGCTCTCAGTATGAACCGGGTTCTACTTTCAAATTAATAACTGCAGCAGCAGCGCTTGAAGAAGCTACAACATATCAATTAAAGGAATATTATTGTCCTGGGCAGATTAAATTTTTTGATAAAGTAATAAAATGCGCTTCCAAAAATAACGGAACTAAAACAATGCAGCAAGCTGTAGTGGAATCATGTAATATTACGCTTATGAAAATAGCAGAAGAATTGGGACCTGAAAAATTTTATAAGTATATAAAAGCGTTTGGATTTGGCGAAAAGACGGGAATAGACCTTCCTGCAGAAGCAGTTGGATCAATTCCAAATAATTATAAAGATATTTCAGAAATAAGACTTGCAACTATGAGTTATGGCCATGGTATAGCTATAACTCCAATACAACTCATCAATTCTGTATCTGCAATAGCAAATGGAGGAGATTTAAAAGTTCCAAGAGTTGTAAAAAGACTAGAAGATAGAAATAGAAATGTTTTAAAGAAGTTTGATTCTGTTTCCAAGAGAAAAGTAGTATCTTCTGAGACATCAAAGAAAATGTTAGATATCATGTATAAGGTTGTAGAGGATGGAACTGGTAAAAAGGCTAAGGTAGAAGGTTATAAAATTGGCGGTAAGACCGGTACAGCATATATACCTTCAAAAGCTGGAGGATACGAAGATGAATACATTTCATCATTTATAGGAGTTGCTCCAGTAGACAATCCTGAAATAACAGTTCTTGTAATAGTTCAAAAACCTAAGGGGGATTTCTTTGCGGCAACAGTTGCCACTCCGGCAGCTAAAGAAGTTTTAAAAAATTCTTTAGAATATTTAGGGATAGAAAAGACTCAACCTACAGATTATAAAGATAAAAAAGATGAACCTATGTTGGTTCCAAATTTAAAAAATATGTTAGTAAGTGATGCCGGAAGAGAATTAGTAGATTTAGGATTTAAATTCAATACAAATCAAAATTCTTTGTTTGATGCAAGTATAGTTTTAAAGCAAGAACCAAAGGCTGGAACATTGGCAAAACCAGGGACTATTATAGATTTATATGTTTCTAATGACAAAGAAAAGTACATGCCTGATCTAATAGGTAAGAGTAAAGAAGAAATAGAGCTAGTTTTAAAAGCTATGGATGTAAGCTATAATATAAAAGGAACTGGAGTTGTTTTAGGACAATCAGTATTTGCAGGAACAAAATTAACAACTGACAGTAAAATTGAATTTGAAATGAGTAATAGCGAAGCAAAGATAGACACTAAACTAAAAGATGAAGAAACTGCATCCAGCCCAAAAGAAACAGGAAACAAAGAAACAGATATTAAAAATCGTGTTAAAGAAAAAGATGATAAATTAAATTCAAAAGTTAAGAAGGCCAATAATTCAGAGAAGATAAAAAAATTTGAAAATAAAGATAATAAAACAGATAAATCTGTGAGGTAAGTTAAATGCAAAGTATCAAAAATAACATGTGGCTGATAGTGGTTTGTATTGCAGTCGCAGCAGCTTTTCCAATTTGGGGAGCTATATCAATAGTAATTTCTCTTATATTAGGTTATTATTTAATACCTATTTTAAGAAGGCTAAAGGCAGGTCAATCCATTAGAGAAGATGGGCCTCAAACACATTTGGTAAAGAGTGGAACACCTACAATAGGTGGGATAATCTTTTTATTTACTATAATTATAGTAAATGTACTGGCGAGAAATTTAAATCTAGACTCTTTAATGATTTTATTCTCAACATTGGCTTTTGGTGCTGTAGGGTTGATAGACGACTATATAAAAGTTGTAAAAAAAAGGAATTTAGGACTTACAGCAAAACAAAAATTATTTTTACAAATATTTGTGGCTTGCATACTTTTAGCTTATCAATATAGTGGTGGAGAAGATTCTACAGATATGATAATTCCAATAAGCATGAGCAGAATAAATTTACCTGTATTTTTATATATACCATTTATAATATTTGTGGTTGTAGGTACTGTCAACTCAGTTAACTTAACAGATGGGCTTGATGGACTTTCAAGTGGAGTTACTATAATTTGTATGACTTTCTTTGGAATAGTCGCCTATAAGTTACAGAATATGGGAATAGCCATGTTTTGTTTGATATTTGCAAGTGCATTGATAGGATTTTTATTTTACAATAAATATCCGGCGAAGGTGTTTATGGGGGATACGGGTTCGCTAGCTCTAGGTGGAGCTGTAAGCGCAATAGCAATTTTATTGAATTTACCTTTGATTTTACCTATAGCAGGTGGAATATACTTTATAGAAACTCTTTCTGTAATAATTCAAGTAGTTTCATTTAAGACAAGAGGAAAGAGAGTATTTTTGATGGCCCCACTACATCACCACTTCGAACAACTGGTATGGAAAGAAACAAAAGTAGTTGCAGTATTCTATGTAGTAGAATTAATTTTATGTGTAATTTCATATTTTATGATTTTTTAATGAGGATATAAATGAAAAAAAATATATTAATACTAGGAATGGGCATAAGCGGGAAAGCAATATATAATGAATTGAAAAAAAGTGATGTAAATATCTTTGTGTATGATGATAATCAAGAAAATTTAAAAGGATATAGAAAAGTTTTTGAATCTTTTGAAAAAGACAAAATAGAATTAGTTATAAAAAGTCCAGGTATTAAACCGACAAATGAAATTTTAAATTTGGCAAGAAATAATGGTATAGAAATAATCACAGATGTAGAGTTGTTTTATAATATATCAGATAAAGATATCATAGCTGTAACAGGGACTAATGGAAAAACCACGACAACATCTTTGATATCTAGTATATTAAGTCAAGTATATAATGCTAAAGCTGTTGGGAACATAGGCGTTGGTGTTGTGGATGTTGTAGATGAAGAACTTGATTTTGTAGTTATAGAAGCTAGTTCATTCCAACTAAATGATGTGAAGTATTTTAGACCCAAAATTTCTGTAATTACAAACATAACTCCAGACCATTTGGATTGGCATGGAAATTTTGAAAATTATAGAGATGCCAAGTTAAATATATTAAAAAATCAAACTGAAGAAGATTTTGCGGTTTTAAATTATACTGATGAAATTTTGTCTAAAGTATCTTCAAAATCAAAAACATATTATTTTTCAATAGAAGATTCGGGATTGAAAGGAGCTTTTGTAAGAGAAGGAATTATCTATTTTAGAGATAAGGCTGAAGAAGCAGTATTTGACACAAAAGATTTAAAGCTTTTAGGAGATCACAATTTAGAAAATGTATTGGCAGCTGTATGCGTTGCTAAAATTGTAAAGGTAAAACATGAATCTATAAAAAAAGCACTTAGTGAGTTTGGCGGAGTTGAACACAGACTTGAATTTGTGAAAGAAGTAAATGGAGTTAAGTATTTTAATGATTCAAAGGGAACGAATCCGGCATCAACAATAAAAGCTGTGGGCTCGTTTGAAGACAACTTGTTACTAATTGCAGGTGGATATCAAAAAAATGCCGATTATACAGAATTGCTTGAAATTGCAAAAGATAAACTAAAAGCTTTGATATTATTAGGTGAAACTAAGTATGATATAAAAAACACAGCTGATAAATTAGGGATAGAGAGTATAATTGTCAATAATCTAGAAGAAGCTTTAAATGTAGCTAAAGACACTTCTGTTAGAGGAGACAATGTATTGTTAAGTCCTGCTTGCGCTTCATGGGATATGTATAGTTCTTATGAAGAGAGAGGCAAACATTTTAAAGAGTTGGTGATGAATTTAAATGAAAAAATATAAAGAAGCTCTCAAGTCTTTGGACTTGGGTCTTTTTATAACGGTGCTTTTGTTGATAGGAGTTGGACTTATATCTGTAACATCGGCATCATATCCAGTTGGGTCCAAAACATTTGGAGATGGACTTTATTTTGGAAAGAGATATTTTACTTTTATGATAGTGGGATTTTTTGGGATGTTAATAGCTTATAAATTTCCAAGAAAATTTTTTAAACGATATTCTTTTATACTTTTTTGCGGCACAATAATTTTAGTATTGATGTTATTTATTCCTAAATTTACAAATTATTCTCGTGGTTCAGGTAGATGGCTTAACTTACCTTTTCTTCCATTAATACAACCATCAGATTTTGTAAAAATATCTTCGATATTATATATGGGGAAAATATTAGCTGAGAATAGATACAAACTATATAAAAGAGAAGTATTCTTTAAAATCATAGCCATAATCGGTATTGCAACTTTGCCGGTAATGTTAAAGGACTTGTCAACAGGATTTGTAATAGGAGCTACATTGTTGCTTATGTATATAGTTGCAGGTATATCTATGCATCAATTTGTAACATTATGTGGTATTGGAATTATTGTTTTAATACCAATGGTATTTAAGTATGCATATAGATTGGAAAGAATTTTGGGGTTTTTAAATAGTAGCAAAGGTAGTTTGGACCAAAACTACCAAATAAATCAATCATTGTATGCAATTGCAATGGGTGGGGTTGGTGGAGTTGGATATTTTCATTCAAGGCAAAAATATTTTAATTTAGCTGAAGCTCATAACGACTTTATTTTTTCTGTAATATGTGAAGAATTTGGTATGATAGGTGGTATATTTGTAGTAGCTTTATTTTTTATATTTACTTATAGGGGATTAAGGATTGCAAGTAGAACAAAAAATAATTATGATAAATATGTAGCTGTTGGGTTGACATCTTATATCGGGATGCAAGCCGTTATTAATATATGTGTTGGAGTTGGGATATTTCCGGTAACGGGTATAACACTACCTTTTATTTCGTATGGAGGTACAGCACTTATAATGGCAATGATAGCAGCTGGATTTTTACTTAAAATATCAAAGGATGTGTAATTTTGAAGTATATACTTTCAGGAGGAGGAACCGGAGGTCACATATATCCGGCACTTGCCATAGCTGAAGAAATAAAAAAAAGAGATTCTTCAAGTGAGATACTATATGTTGGGAAAATAGCAGGACTTGAAGAAGAGCTTGCTAAAAAAGCGGGATTTGATTTTAAAGGAATCCATATAGAAGGATTACCTAGGAAAAAGGTGAATATAAAAACTGCAATTACTCTATTTAATCTTTTAAGAGGTTTGAGAGATTGTGAGAAGATAATAAAGAATTTTAAACCCGATATTGTAATAGGAACTGGAGGATATGTGTGTGCTCCGGTTGTTATGAAAGCTCAACAAAAGGGAATAAAGACAGTTATTCAGGAACAAAATGCTTATCCCGGAAAGACAAATAGGTTTTTGGCGAGAAAAGCTTCTCTTTTGGCTTTGAGCTTCAAAGAAGCTGAAAAATATATGGACAATAAAAATATAATAATAACTGGAAATCCAGTAAGAGAAGACTTTTTATTAAAAACTCGTGAACAATCTAGAAAAGAGTTGAATTTAAAATTTGATGAAAAATTAGTGTTATCTTTTGGTGGCAGTGGTGGACAAGAGTCTACCAATGATGCGATGCTTGAAATTTTAAAGAATGAATTGGATTTTAAGCTGGTTCATATAACAGGTAAACCACATTATGATGAATTTGTATCAAAGATGACAAAAAATAAAAAAGCAGAAATTTTAAATTATTCAGATGAAATTTCAAAGTATATTTTAGCAAGTGATTTGATAATAACAAGTTCTTCGGCAATGGCTTTGGCTGAGATATCACAAGTTGGAAGGGCTAGTATTTTAATACCAAAGGCATATACTGCGGGGAACCATCAATATCACAATGCTATGAGTTATAAAGATGCAGGAGCTTCATTAGTCATCTTGGAAGATGAATTAACAGGAGATAAACTTTTAAATTCTATAAATGAATTGTTAAACAACTCTCAAAAGAGAGAGGGAATGGCAGAAAACTCTAAAAAACTGGGTAATTCAGGTGCTGTAACTAAAATAGTAGATGAAATGATTAAATTAATTTAATTGGGAAGCGAAAATATATGAAGAGACAGGTAAGGCTTGCAAAATATGAATATAGAAGAAAACGAAAAAGATTTATGAATAGACTTTTTTTATTTTCAGTTATAATTTTGATCGCAATTTTTACTTTAAATAAAGTTGGTGCATTTAATGTTATAAGTGTTAGAGTAGAGGGTGCTGAAAGATTAAAGTCTACAGAAGTTATAAAAGTTTCGGGAATAAAAGTTGGACAAAGTTACTTTTCTATTTCGCCTAATAGTAGAGAGAGGGATTTAGAAAAAATACCTTTAGTAAAATCTGCAAAAATTAGTTTTAATTTTAAAAGAGAAGCTGTAATTAAACTTGAAGAAAGAATACCTAAATTTCAAATAGAAAATTTTTTAGAATACTATATGCTTGATGAAGATATGAAGATTATATCTAAAGAGAGTTCCAAAGCTGAAGTTCCAGAAATTAAAGACAATTTAAAGAAATTAAATTTAGGTGAAAAGATATACAAAGATGACAATAAAATTGAATTTTTTAAAGAACTTGTCAAGCAACCTGTCTATTCAAAAATAGAAAATATAGATTTAAATGGAACCTATTCATTGTTTACTAAAGATGGTATTCAAATTGTAATCGGGAAATTAGAAAATTTGGATTATAAGTTTAGAATGCTTGAAGAAATTTTAAAAGATATAGAAGCAACTGCGAAAAATGCCAGAATAATTGAATTGGACAAGGAAGATCCAATAGTTATGGTGGATGATCATAATAGAGAAAATATTGAAGAAAATTTAGATGAAATTCAATAATTTTCTCTAAATATTGACTATTTGAAGATTATTTCATAAAATATAAATAAGTTTATGATAAAGACGTTTTAATAGGAGGATGTGTATGTTGGATTTCGATATGGACCATGACGAATTTGCAAAAATTAAAGTTGTGGGCGTAGGCGGCGGTGGAAATAACGCTGTAAACCGTATGATTAATGCGGGAGTAAAAGGTGTTGAATATATTGTAGCTAACACTGATAGACAAGCTTTAAAAAATGCATTAGCTGAAAATAAAATACAAATTGGAGAAAAATTAACAAAAGGATTAGGAGCTGGAGCTGACCCTGATGTTGGAGAATCAGCAGCTGAAGAGTCTAGAGATGAAATTAGAGAATCTTTAGAAGGAGCTGATATGGTATTTATCACTGCCGGAATGGGCGGTGGAACTGGTACAGGAGCTGCTCCTGTAATTGCAGATGTTGCAAAAGAAATGGGTCTTTTAACTGTTGGTGTAGTTACAAAACCATTTACATTTGAAGGTCATAAGAGAGCAAAATCAGCAGAACGTGGAATTAATGCACTTAAGGGAGTTGTAGATACACTTGTAATTATTCCGAACGACAGACTTTTATCTATTTCAGATAAAAAGACTAGTTTTTCAAAAGCATTTGAAATGGCAGATGATATCTTAAAGCAAGGTATTCAAGGTATATCTGATTTGATTTCAGTACCTAATCTAATTAACTTAGACTTTGCCGATGTCAAGACAATTATGTATGATAAAGGTGTAGCACACATGGGTATTGGTATTGCTTCAGGAGACGACAGAGCTCAAGAAGCTGCTAAGATGGCAATTAACTCTCCACTTCTTGAAACTTCAATTCAAGGTGCAAAATCTGTACTTCTTAACATTACAGCAGGTAATGATTTAGGAATTTTTGAAGTTAATGAAGCGGCTGATTTAATACGTGATTGTGTAGATGAAGATGCCAACATAATCTTTGGTGCAGGAATTGATGAAACACTTAAAGATGCGGTTAAGATTACTGTAATAGCTACTGAGTTTGATCAATATAGGGAAGAAAAAACAAAGACATCTTCTTCATTTCCAAGAACTGAGTTTAAAAGAGAAACTGAAAAGGCTAGTGAAAAAGATAGTGGGGATCTTAAAATTCCACCATTTTTAAGAAATATAAGAAAGTAGTACCTCATCTTAGATGAGGTCTTTTTTTTAATAAATTCGGAGGTTAATTATGAAGTGTCCACATTGCGGATATGGCGATTCAAAAGTTTTAGATTCAAGGCCTACAGATGAAGGTAATGCAATAAGGAGAAGGAGAGAATGCAATAAGTGTAAAAATAGGTTCACCACATATGAAAAAATAGAGGAGACACCTATTATGGTAATTAAAAAAGATGGAACTCGTGAAACATTTGATGTATCTAAAATAATAAAGGGAATGATTAAGTCTGTAGAAAAAAGGCCTGTTTCTGCAGAAGATATTGAAAAAGCGGCATGGAATATTGAACGGGAAGTAAATAACTCATTTAAAGGAGAAATAACTTCGAATGAAATAGGAGATTTGGTAATGCGAGAACTCAAAGATTTAGATGAAGTTTCTTATATAAGATTTGCATCTGTATACAGACAATTTAAAGATGTTGAGAGCTTTTTTATTGAGTTGGAGGAAATAATAAAGAATAGAAAGTGATGGATTTATTTAGTTTGAACTTAGAAAATAATTTAGAGGATAAACAACCTTTAGCTTCAAAAATGAGACCTAAGAGGTTAGAAGACTTCATAGGACAAAAACATTTAGTTGGAAGGGGAAAGTATCTTGAAAGAGTAATAAAATCGGATAGAGTTCCATCGATAATATTTTATGGGCCACCAGGAGTTGGTAAGACAACACTTGCCGAAATTATAGCTATAACTACAAATAAACAATTTTTAAGACTCTCAGCAGTTACTTCAAATTTGAAAGAATTGAGAGAAACTTTGACTACAGCTGAAGACTCTCTAAAATTTGAAAATATTAACTCTATATTATTTATAGATGAGATACACAGATTCAATAAGACTCAGCAAGATGCATTACTACCATTTGTTGAAAAAGGAATAATAACATTAATAGGAGCAACTACAGAAAATCCATATTTTGAAGTGAATAGAGCTCTGATATCTAGATGTCAAATTTTGAACTTAAATCCCTTGTCAGTTGATGAAATTGAAGAGTTGATAAGAATGACATTAAAAAAAGAAAAAGCTTTTAATGGTCTCAATGTGCAAATAGATGAAGAAGCGATAAATTTTTTAGCTGAAGTTTGCTCGGGGGATGCAAGGCTTGCACTTAATTCTTTAGAAATAGCTGTATTTTCTACTGATTCCGTAGACGGAATAGTTAGTGTAACGGTTGAGGATGTAGAAAACTGTATTCTAAAGAAAAACTTAGTTTATGATAAAAATGGAAACAATCACTATGATGTAATTTCTGCATTTATAAAATCTGTTAGGGGTTCAGATCCGGATGCGGCTATATTTTATCTGGCGAAGATGCTTGAATCAGGAGAAGACCCAAAATTTATAGCAAGAAGACTTATTATTTTAGCTTCAGAAGACATATCTAATGCAGACCCAATGGGTTTAGTGTTGGCTAATGCAGCTTTTGATGCAGTAAATGTTATAGGAATGCCTGAATGTAGAATAAATTTAGCTCAAGTAACCGCTTATCTTGCTTGTGCACCTAAGTCGAATGCAGCTTATCTTGCAATAAATGAGGCATTGGAAGATGTAAAAAAGGGAAATTACACTGTGCCTATGCATTTAAGAGACAGGCATTCTCCAAATATAGATGAGAGCAAAAAATATATTTATCCACACAATTTTCCCAATGGATATGTTGAACAAAGGTATCTCCCGGAGGAGATTAATAAAATTTATTACCATCCAACAGAGCATGGCTATGAAGAAAAATTTAATAAATTTTTATCTAAAATCAAACATTATAAATAGCCCTGAAATTGACAAAATCACAGTATTTGTCTATAATGAAATACATTGTTACGATAGGAGGAAGTATGAAATTAACAGTTAGAGAAGTTTTAAAAAACAGTAAAAATTATTTGAATAAAGAAATTGTAATTGAAGGTTGGATTAAGACAAGTAGAGCATCTAAGAATTTTGGTTTTATAGAACTGAATGACGGATCATCTTTTTCAAGCCTTCAAATAGTTTATGGTGATGAAGTGGACAACTTCTCAGAAATTGAAAAGTATACTATCAGCTCTTCCTTAAAAATAGAAGGTACTGTAGTTGAAAGCCCAGGATCAAAACAAAGTATAGAAGTACATGCTAAAAAAGTTACTCCTATTAGTATATCAGAGCCGACTTATCCACTTCAAAAGAAAAGACATACTGTGGAATATTTGAGAACTCAAGCACATTTAAGACCGAGAACAAATTTATTTAATGCAGTTTTTAGAGTTAGATCTATAATTGCATATGCCATTCACAAATTTTTCCAAGACAGAGGATTTGTGTACGTTCACACGCCAATAATAACTGCATCAGATGCGGAAGGTGCCGGAGAAATGTTCCAAGTTACAACTTTAGATTTAAATGATGTTCCAAAGAAAGAAGGTAAAGTAGACTTTTCTGAAGATTTCTTTTCAAAAGCTACTAATTTAACAGTCTCAGGTCAACTTGAAGCAGAAGTTTTCGCAGAGGCATTTGGTAATGTATACACATTTGGACCTACATTTAGAGCGGAAAATTCAAATACTCAAAGACATGCTGCAGAGTTTTGGATGATTGAGCCGGAAATTGCATTTGCCGATATTAACGTAAATATGGACATAGCTGAAGAAATGCTAAAGTATATAATAAAGTATGTTCTTGAAAATGCAGAAGAAGAAATGAATTTCTTTAATAGTTTTGTAGATAAAGGACTTTTAGAAAGACTAAACAATGTAGTTAATTCTGATTTTGGAAGAGTTACTTACACAGAAGCTATAGAAGTGCTTAAAAATTCAAAGGCTGAATTTAAATATCCTGTTGAATGGGGTGTTGATTTACAAACTGAACACGAAAGATATTTAACAGAAGAATTTTATAAAAAGCCGGTGTTCGTTACAGATTATCCTAAGGGAATAAAAGCTTTCTATATGAAAGAAAATGAAGATAAGAAAACAGTAGCGGCAATGGACTTATTAGTTCCAGGAGTTGGAGAAATAATTGGCGGAAGCCAAAGAGAAGATAAATTAGAAGTATTAGAAGGGAAAATGGAATCTTTGGGAATGAATTTAGAAGATTATTCTTGGTATTTAGATCTTAGAAGATACGGTTCAGTACCTCACTCAGGATATGGATTAGGATTTGAAAGAGCAGTCATGTATATAACAGGAATTAAGAATATAAGAGATGTCATACCATTCCCAAGAACGGTAGGAACAGCAGAATTTTAGGAGGAAATATGTCAGGTTATAATCCAAAAGATATAGAAAAGAAATGGCAAGATTTTTGGGACGAACATGATACTTATGTAACAAAAAATGACTATGATAAAGAACCTTTTTATGCATTGGTAGAGTTTCCCTATCCATCAGGACAAGGACTACATGTAGGGCATCCAAGACCCTATACGGCACTTGATATAGTTGCGAGAAAGAGGAGATATGAAGGTTATAATGTACTTTATCCAATGGGATGGGATGCATTTGGACTTCCTACAGAAAACTATGCTATAAAAAACAAAATACATCCAGCAAAAGTTACAGCTGATAACGTTGCAAGATTTAAACAACAGTTAAAATCTATAGGATTCTCTTTTGACTGGTCTAGAGAAATCAATACCACTGATCCGCAATACTATAAATGGACACAATGGATATTTTTGCAATTGTACAAAAAAGGACTTGCTTATAAACATGAAATGCCTATAAATTGGTGCCCATCATGTAAAGTAGGACTTTCTAATGAAGAGGTTATCGGAGGACATTGTGAGAGATGTGGAACTGAAGTAGTAAGAAAAGTCAAGAGTCAATGGATGTTAAAAATTACAGAATATGCAGAAAGACTTATCAATGACTTAGATGATGTAGATTACATTGAAAGAGTAAAAACTCAACAAAAAAATTGGATTGGTAGAAGCGAAGGGGCTGAAATCAAATTCACATTAAAAGATTTGGATTATGAACTTGAAATTTTTACTACAAGACCAGACACAATTTTTGGAGCAACATATATGGTTGTTGCACCAGAGCATCCATTAATTGAAGAGTTTAAAGATAAATTAGAAAATATAGATGAAATAGAAGCTTACAAAGAAGAAGTTTCAAAGAAATCCGACTTTGAAAGAAGCGAATTAAATCAAGGTAAAACAGGAGTTGAATTAAAGGGAATAAAAGCTATAAATCCTATTTCAAATAGAGAAATACCTATTTGGATATCAGATTATGTGCTTATGACTTATGGAAGCGGAGCTATAATGGCTGTTCCTGCACATGATACACGTGACTTTGAATTTGCTAAAAAATTCGGATTAGAAATAGTTCCGGTTATTGAAGGCGGAAATATTGAAGAAGAAGCTTTCACAGACACTAACACTGGAATTATGATTAACTCAGGTTTTATTAATGGTTTAAACGTAAAAGAAGCAATTGAAGCTATGTTAAAACACATAGAAGATAAAGGCATAGGACACAGAAAAGTAAACTACAAGCTAAGAGACTGGGTATTTTCAAGACAACGCTATTGGGGAGAGCCAATACCTCTAGTTTATTGTGAAGATTGTGGTTGGGTTCCAGTTCCAGAAAAAGAACTTCCTGTACTTTTACCGGAAGTAGAAAATTATGAACCGACAGATGATGGAGAAAGTCCGCTTTCAAATATAGATTCATGGGTTAATACTACTTGCCCTCATTGTGGAAAACCTGCAAAACGTGAAACAGATACTATGCCGCAATGGGCCGGATCTTCTTGGTACTATCTAAGATATACAGACCCTAAAAATGATAATTCATTGGCTGATCCTGAAGCTCTTAAATATTGGACTCCTGTTAATTGGTATAATGGCGGAATGGAACATACAACACTACACTTGCTGTATTCAAGATTTTGGCATAAATTCTTATATGATTTAGGAATTGTACCTACTAAAGAACCATATGCTAAGAGAACATCTCATGGTATGATTCTTGGTGGCAATGGCGAAAAGATGTCTAAATCAAGAGGAAATGTAGTAAATCCTGATGAAATAGTTGATCAATATGGAGCGGACACTTTGAGAACTTATGAAATGTTCATAGGAGATTTTGAAAAGAATGCACCTTGGTCAGAAAATGGTGTAAAAGGTTCTAGAAGATTTTTAGAAAGAGTTTGGAATCTTCAAGAACTTTTAACAGACTCAGAAGAATATACAACTGAACTTGAAAAGTCAATTCATAAGACAATTAAGAAAGTATCAGAAGACTATGAAAATCTAAAGGCAAACACTGCTATTGCAGCTCTTATGAGTCTAACTAATGAGTTTAATAGTTTTGGTAAGATATCAAGAAAAGATTTTAGAACTTTCTTAATGTTGTTAAATCCTGTTGCACCACATATAACTGAAGAACTATGGGACGCAAATAAACTAGGCGGATATTTGAATGAAAGTAAATGGCCTATATATGATGAATCTAAAACTATTGATGATGAAATAGAAATACCCGTTCAATTCAATGGCAAAGTCAGATACACTGTAAAAATAACTAAGAATGCAACTCAAGATGAAGTAAAAAAAGTAGTTGAAGAAGATGAAAACTATAAGACACAAATAGAAGGAAAACAAGTAGTAAAAGAAATCTATGTGCCTAAGAAAATATATAATATAGTTGTAAAATAAAATATTGAGCCATGTTTATTTGCGGGGCCTATATTTAAATTTTAAATAATCTAAGTCTTGTTGCTAAAAAGTAAGAGGATCTTTGAGATTCTCTTATTTTTTTTGTAACTTTATAACTAATATGGCATAAAAGTCTCATGTGAGTTATAATTGTTAAAATGAGGTGAACTATGAGAAGTATGACCGGATACGGAGTTGGAAGAATTGAAAATGAAAACTTCGATTTGAAAGTTGAAATAAGGTCGGTGAATAGTAGATTTACTGATATAAATATACGACTTCCTAAAATTATATTCAATCTTGAAGAAGTAGTTAGAAAGAGTATAAAAGAAAGAATTTCAAGAGGAAAATTGGATGTTTATATAAATTTAGATATATACAATTCTGACAATATGAAAGTAAAGGCTAACTTAGAACTTGCAAGAAACTATCATAGTGCTTTGAGTTCCCTAAGTCGAGAATTTGATATTCAAAAACCTATTGGACTTAGTGATTTATATTTAAGAGAAGGTGTACTTGAAGTGCATCAAGTTGAAAATGACTCAACTTTCTACAAGGAATCTATACTTGAGGCTACTAAAATGGCAATAGATACTTTGATAGAAATGAGAGAAGAAGAAGGAAATAATTTAAAAGAGATACTTAAAAAAGATAAATTTATATTTCACAAAATGGTTCGCAATGTAGATGAAAGAGCACCTAAGGTTATAGAAGAGAACTTAAAGAAAATTGAAGATAAAATAAAATCTATCATAAGTGAAGAAAAATTAGACATTCAAAGGCTTACTA
This sequence comes from Peptoniphilus sp., assembly GCF_034090345.1. Lineage (GTDB taxonomy): Bacteria > Bacillota > Clostridia > Tissierellales > Peptoniphilaceae > Peptoniphilus. Next base: position 25,069 of record NZ_JAXDSS010000015.1, read on the forward strand.
CTGAAGCAGCTATAATGGCTGACAAGTTAGCAATCGATGAAGAAATAGGAAGGCTTTTCTCACATCTTTCACAATTTGATAGTATAATAGAATCTAATGAACCGGTGGGTAGAAAACTCGATTTTTTAGTTCAAGAGATTAATAGAGAAATTAATACTATAGGGTCTAAATCTACAAATGTTGAAATTTTAGGGCTTGTAGTAGATATGAAATCACAAGTAGAGAAATTAAGAGAACAAATTCAAAATATAGAATAGAGGGGAGTGGTCTTTTGTCAGCAGGATTTTTACTAGTACTATCAGGTCCTTCAGGTAGTGGGAAAGGAACAGTTAGTCAAGCTTTAATGGAGAAAAATGACAAGATATCTTTTTCAACATCAGTAACTACTAGGACACCTAGACCTAACGAAGTAAATGGAGAAAATTATTTCTTCACCACAATTGAAGAATTTGAAAAAATGGTTGAGCAAGATGAATTATTAGAATATGCCTTTGTCCATACCAACTATTATGGAACTCCGAAAAAGTTTGTATTTGATGAAATAGAAAAGGGCGAAATTGTATTACTTGAAATAGATGTTCAAGGAGCCCTACAAATTAAGAAAAGATATAAGGAAGCTGTATTTATTTTTCTTTTACCACCAACAATGGATGAATTGAAGTCTAGACTTATAAAACGAGATACTGAAACGGAAGAGGAAATTAATACACGTTTTAAAAATGCTTTTAAAGAACTTGACTTTGTTGGAGAATATGACTATTTTGTAGTTAATAATAAAGTTGAAAATGCAGTAAAAGATATAGAAAACATAATTGAAGCTGAAAAGTTGAGGGTAAAACGTCATAAAGATATTAAAGCGGAAGTTATGGCAGAAAGAGGAGGAAATAAGGAATGAACATTCCTTCATTTAATGAATTAAGGAAAATATCAAGCAGTAGATATGGGCTTGTAATGTTAGTTTCTAAAAGGTCTAGAAAAATAGTAGATGGAAATGACCCACTAATAAAAACTAAACATGAAAAACCGGTTTCTATTGCAATAGAAGAAATTATAAATGGCGCTGTGAAATTTGGGAAACCAATGAGTGATAAAGAATATTCACAAAAAATAGCAGCACAAAGAGAGGCTAAGTTAAATAGCCTAAAGAATAATGATGAATCAGATGTTGAAGTAAGTAGTGAAATTGAAACAACTGGAGAAGATTTAATTGGATCTCAAGAATAAAAATATATTATTAGGTGTTACTGGAGGGATTGCAGCATATAAAGCTCCAGGGATAGTAAGCATATTAAAGAAAAATGGAGCTAATGTAAAAGTTGTGATGACGGAGTCTGCAACTGAGTTTGTAACTCCTCTAACTTTTCAGACAATGTCAAACAATGTTGTACACTACAAGATGTTTGAGCAATTATCAAATATGGATGTAGAACATATATCATTGGCAAAATGGGCAGATATGATCGTTGTTGCCCCGGCAAGTGCAAATACAATTGCAAAATTTGCCACGGGGATAGCAGATAATTTATTAACTACTGTACTCAGCGCTAGTAGGTCAAAGGTTATGATAGTTCCAGCAATGAATACTTATATGTTAAATTCAGAAGCAAATATCGAGAATATGAGTAAATTAAAAAATCGTGGAGTAATTGTAACACAGACACAACATGACTTACTTGCATGCAATGATATTGGTGATGGGAAGATGTTAGAGCCATCACAAATTGTCGACTTGATAGATTTTCATTTAGCTGAGAAAGATTTAGAAGGGTATAATTTTGTAATTACAGCAGGCCCAACTCAAGAGTCTATAGACCCTGTTAGATTTATATCAAATCATTCAAGTGGGAAAATGGGATATGAGTTGGCGAAGGCGGCTACTAAAAGAGGTGCTAAGGTAATTTTGATTTCAGGTCCTACAAATTTAACAAGACCTAACGTTGATAAATTTGTGCAGGTGTTTAGTACACAAGATATGTATAATGCCGTAGAGGAACATTTTAAAAAAACTGATGTGTTGATAAAAGCAGCAGCTCCGGCTGATTTTAAACCTAAAAATTATAGTAAAGATAAGTTAAAAAAAGCTGATGCGAATATGAATTCAATAGAGCTTGTTCCAAATACTGACATAGCGAAACATTTCGGTTCGATAAAAACAAATCAAATTATAGTTGGGTTTGCGGCAGAGTCAAGAGATGAACTCAACTATGGATTAAAAAAATTAGAGTCTAAAAATTTTGATATGATTGTTATAAATAATATAACTCAAGAAAATGCGGGCTTTAAGAAAGATATAAATACTGTAAAAATAGTCGATAGAAATAAAAATATTACTGATCCGGGAACAATGTCTAAAGAACAGCTTTCCCATGTGATATTAGACAAAGTATTAGAATTTTTAAAAGCAAGATAATTTCTTGCTTTTTTTATGATGTGGAGGGTTAAATGAAATTTGTAGAAGTTTTTATAAAGAATAATATATCCAAAATAGACATTTTATATACATACTCCACTGATTTTGATTTAAAACCGGGAATGAGAGTTTTAGTGCCATTTGGAAAGGGCAATTCAACAAAAGTTGCAATGGTTTTAAAAGTTTTAAATTCGTGTGATAATGAGTATAGAATAAAAAAGGTATTAAGACAAATTGATTATGAGCCAATTTTAACAGATGATTTGATTCAACTTGGATTTTATATGCATGAGAGATATCTTACAAGTTTTAATCAAAGTTTTGCTCCTATTATGCCTCCTGGAGACTTTAAAAAAGTGAGGACAAAATTTAAAATAATTTCAAAGGAAGGTTTATCTAAAGAAGATATATTAAAACTATATGATTTGGAGAACCAAAGTAAAAATTTTATTTCTAAGATGTTAGAACTTAAAAAGATAAAAACTGAAGTCATAGTAGATACTGAAAGTGGAGTTAAAACTCAAATATTTATAGAACTTGATGAAAATTACTTGGATAAAATATCTAAAGGGAATTTTAAAATCACAGATAAACAATCTATGGTAATAAAATATCTATCTAAAAATGGAAGTGTAAAACAATCTGATTTGCTAGCTGATTTAAAAATTTCAAATTCACCAGTGAAGTCACTACAGATAAAAAATTTAATAAAGTTAGTTGATAGAGAAGTTTATAGAGACTTAAGAGAGTTTAAGGAATATAGAGCTCATATTCTTAATGTAGAGCAGTTGAACGCTGTAGAAGGCGTTTTAAGCACTAATAAGACTGTATCTCTTCTGCATGGAATGACAGGAAGTGGAAAAACTGAAGTATATCTTAAATTAGCAGAGAATATTGTAAAAGAAAACGGGCAAGTCATTATGCTGGTGCCTGAAATAGGGCTAACTCCTCAAATGATAGAAAGATTTTTAGGCAGATTTAAAGATAGAGTTGCAGTTATTCATTCGAAATTATCAAGGGGAGAGAGATACGACGCGTGGCGTAAGATAAAGAATTCGGAAGTTGATATAGTTGTTGGTGCAAGGTCAGCAGTGTTCGCTCCGTTTGAAAATTTAAAACTTATAATAATAGATGAAGAACACGACAACTCTTACAGATTTCATAGTGGGCTTAGATATGACACTATTGAAATAGCTAAGAAGAGAATGGAGTTATTAAAAGGGAAAGTTGTTTTGGGAAGTGCGACTCCTGATGTGACAAGCTATTATAAAGCTAAAGAAGGAAAATATAATTTACTAACTTTAAATAAAAGAGCTGTAACAGGGGCTAAGTTACCTGAAATAGGAATAGTAGATATGAGAGAAGAACTTTTAAATGGAAATATTTCTATTTTTAGTGAAAGTCTTAAAAGGAAACTTGAAAATACAATGAATCAAAACAAACAGGCAATACTATTTTTAAATAGACGTGGCTTTTCTCACTTTATATCTTGCAGAAGTTGTGGGCATGTCATAAATTGTGATAACTGTGATATTTCAATGACATATCATAAATCGATTAATAGATTGAGATGTCATTATTGTGGAGAGACCAAGCCTGTTCCAAAAGTTTGTCCTAATTGTGGAAGCAAGTATATAAAACAATTTGGAATAGGAACACAAAAAGTTGAAGAAGAATGTCAAAAGCTGTTTCCTGATAAAAAAATAATAAGAATGGATAGAGATACCACAACTAAAAAGGATTCGTACGAATCATTTTATGGAATGATGAAGAATGGAGAAGCTGATATTTTAATAGGAACTCAGATGCTAGCTAAAGGATTAGATTTTGAAAATGTAACTCTTGTTGGAGTTATAGCTGCTGATTTATCACTTCACATTTCAGATTATAAAGCTGAAGAAAGTACATTTGATCTTTTAACTCAAGTAGCAGGTAGGGCAGGAAGGTCAGTAGACCAAGGATACGTAGTGGTGCAGACTTACTCGCCTGACAATTATTCTATAAAGTATTCAGCAAATTCTAATTATGGAGAATTTTACAATAAGGAAATAGAAAATAGAAAATTGTATGGATATCCACCATTTGTTGAGATGATAAATATATATTTTTCATCAGAAGTGAATCTAAGTTTAGAAAAATTTGCAAATGAAATTTTAATGGATATAGGAAGCAAAATAGTTGGTTATGAAGTACAATATAGTAGAATAATAGCAATGCCTAAAATTCAAAATGTACACAAGGTTAAATTCACTTTAAAGGTGGGGCCTGAAAGTATAGATGAGTTATCTAAACAGATAAAAAGGGTATTAGATGAACATAAAAATGAAAGCGAACGTTTAAATATATATATAGATGTAGAATTTAAGAGGTGATTTAATGGCAATTAGAAATATTAGAATAGATAGGGATCCAATTTTAAGAAAAAAATCAAAAGAAGTTAGTGAAATAACACCAAGAGTTAAAGAATTGATAAGTGATATGTATGAAACTATGTATCACGAAAATGGAGTTGGTATAGCTGCTGTTCAAGTTGGAATTTTAAAGAGAATTGTAGTTATAGATGACAGAGAAGAAAATAAATTAACTTTAATAAACCCCGTTATAAAAAATCCTAAAGGTGAACAAGTGGGTATGGAAGGTTGTTTGTCAGTTCCACAAAAACAAGGAAAAGTTAAGAGATATAGCGAACTTGAACTTGAGTATATGGATGAAGATGGTAATAAAAAGGAAATTATAGCAAGTGAATTTTTAGCTACAGTAATACAACACGAGTTAGACCACTTAGATGGAATTTTATATTCTGACAGAGCAGAGGAAATGTTTGATTTAGAAGACTTAGAAGATATAAGTGAGGAAGAGTAATTTGAAGATAGTGTTTATGGGTACACCTGATTTTTCTGTAATGCCTCTTGAAGCAATTAACGAAAACCATGATGTAGAGTTGGTTGTAACTCAAGAAGACAGAAAAAAAGGACGAGGTAAAAAACTATTACCGCCTGAAGTTAAGATAAGTGCAGAAAATTTAGGATTAAAAGTTTATCAACCTGAAGATATAAACAGCGAAGAAGCTATTGAAGTGTTAAGAAGTGTAGAGGCTGATGCGTTTGTAGTGGTTGCGTATGGACAAATTCTTAGAGAAGAAATACTTGAAATGCCAAAGTATGGCTGCATAAATATACACGCGTCATTACTTCCAAGATTAAGAGGGGCAGCACCTATAAATAGAGCTATAATTGATGGTGATAGTGAAACAGGTATATCAATTATGAAAATGAACACGGGTCTTGATACAGGTGATGTTGCATTATCAGAATCTATGGCTATAGAAAATTTAAATTCAGAAGAATTGAGCACGGAACTTTCTAAGTTGGGTTCAAAGTTGATTTTAAAATTTTTATCAGAGTTGGAGAATGGAAATATAAATTACACTCCTCAAGACGAGTCAATTTCAACTTACGCAGAAAAGATAACAAAAGAAACAGCTAATATAGACTTCAACACAATGAATACTTTTCAAATTGAAAGATTGGTTAGAGGCATGGTAGATAGAGGCGGAGCTTTTACTACGTACAAAGGAGAAAGACTAAAAATATTCAAAGCGGAAAAGGTAGAAGACGTATCTGGCCAAATAGCTGGAGAACTATTAGACGATTTAAAAATTAAGACTATTGATGGAGCAATACAGATAAAAGAACTTCAAATGCCAAATAAAAAGAGAATGGACTCAAAGAGTTTTATGTTGGGGAATAGTCTTGAAAAGGGGATTGTATTAGGAGGTTGATTTTTTGTACGGATATGATTACTTAGTTCATATAATGCCGGCAATATTGCTTATATTATTTGCACAATACAAAGTTAAAAAAGCATACTCTGAATATTCTAAAATTGATTCAGGAACAGGAATGACAGGAGCAGAAGTCGCTGAGAGTATATTAAGAAGTCATGGCTTAAACGACGTTAGAATAAATAGAGTATCTGGAAATTTAACGGACCACTATAATCCACAGACAAGAGAATTAAATCTATCTGATGGAGTATATTCAAAAAGAAGTATAGCATCTCTTGGGATAGCAGCGCATGAAGTAGGTCATGCCATACAACATCAAGAGGGATATTCGCCTTTAAAACTTAGAAGTGTTTTAATTCCAATGGCAAATATAGGGTCAAACTTTGGAATATATATGGTAATTATGGGAATGATTTTTTCAAGAGTATTAGTTGACGTTGGAATAATATTTTTTGCTGCGTCAGTTGCATTCACTATAATTACACTACCTGTGGAATTTGATGCTTCAAGAAGAGCACAAATAGAATTAGAAAATTATATGAGTCAAGAAGCACTTGCAGGTTCGAGAAAAGTTTTAAGTGCAGCTGCACTTACTTATGTAGCTTCAACAGTTATGGCAGTTCTTCAACTGTTAAGATTGTTGAACATTTCGAGGGATAGATAAAATAGTGAAAGATATTAGAAGAAAGGCGCTCTCTATAATTGACAATGTCCTTTATAAAGGGGCCTTTTTAAATGAAGAACTTTTAATAGCATATAATCCTAAAGACGATATTAGAGATTACAATTTATTAACTCAAATAACAACAGGAGTAGTCAAAAACAGATTGTTGTTAGAATATGTTATAAGAAAAAATTCAAAGATTAGAATAAAAAAAATACATAAGACTATTTTAAATATTCTTATGATAGGAGTTTACCAAATTTTATTTTTAGATAAAGTACCGAACTATTCAGTGGTTGATGAATCTGTAAAACTTGCAAAAATCTATGGCAATAAAGGCTCTATAGGATTTACAAATGCGATACTTAGAAACATATCAAACTCAAAAGAAAAGATAATACAGTCTGCATTTTATACTGAGGAAATTGAAAATGTGGCGGAGAAGTTTTCTATACTCTACTCACATCCGATAGAGTATGTTCAAAGTTTATTAAAAGAATATGATGAAATTTTTGTGAAATCTCTTTTAATGGCTAATAATGAAAAGCCACCTTTTACAATAAGGGTAAATACTAATTTAACAGATAGAGAATCATTGAAAAAAGATTTGGAGAGTCAAGGATATACAGTACACAAGACAAAGATGTCAGAATATGGGCTCTCAATTGAAAATCCAAGTGGTATCATAGATACAAAAAATTTCAAACAAGGACAATTTTATGTTCAGGATGAAGCATCAATTTTAGCTGTGGAGCTATCAGATTATAAGGCGGAAGATATTTTAGATTTGTGCTCAGCACCGGGTGGGAAATCTATAAATGCAAAACTTTTGAATCCAAATGCTACTATAGTTTCTTGTGATATATCAGACAAGAAAATATCTCTTGTAGGCGAAAATTTTATAAGATTAAATCTTAGAACGAATGGAATAATAAAAAATGACGCTACAATATATAATAAGAATTTAGAAAACAGGTTTGATTTAGTTATTGTAGATGCTCCTTGTTCAGGTTTGGGGTTAATAAGAAGAAAGCCTGAAATAAAATGGAATAGAAGTTTAGAAAATATTAAAGGTTTATCAAAGATTCAAAGTGATATACTAAAAAATGCGGCGAGATATGTTAAAATTAAAGGTATGATAATATATTCAACTTGTACTATCACAAATGGAGAAAATGAAGATGTTATTTTGAAATTTTTGAAAGAAAATCCAAACTTTAAACTAGTGAAGACAATGGATAGAGAAACATTAAAATTATACCCTAATATTCAAGGAACGGATGGTTTCGCTATAACTAGATTGGTAAAAATAAATGAAAATTAATAATATGACACTAAAAGAGCTTGAAGATTGGGTAGTTGAAAAGAATTATCCAAAGTTTCGAGCAAAACAACTATACACTTTTTTTAATAAAAACAAGAGAATAGATATTGAAAATTCTAACCTACCTAAAAATATTATAGAAGAAGTTGGAAGCTTAGATATTGCAGAAATAGAGTGTGAATTTTCTTCGAAATTAGATGACACTAAAAAATATTTATTTAAGTTGAATGATGGAAATTTAGTAGAAGGAGTTTTGATGAAATATAAGCATGGCTATTCGCAATGCATATCCACTCAAGTTGGGTGTAGAATGGGTTGCGTATTTTGTGCTTCAACAAAGGCAGGACTCATAAGAAATTTAACCTCGGCAGAGATGTTAAGGCAAATATATAGCGTTGAAAATAAATTGGGAATAAGAGTTTCCAATATAATTTTGATGGGAAGTGGAGAACCTTTGGATAATTATGAAAATACACTAAAGTTTTTAAAAATTCTTCATTCGGAAGAAGGACACAACATGAGTTATAGAAATATGACTATTTCAACTTGTGGCATAGTGGATAGAATATACGATTTAGCAGAGGAAAATCTACCAATTACATTAGCTATATCTTTACACAGTCCAAATGATGATACGAGGTCGAAAGTGCTTCCGGTAAATAGAAAATATAATTTAGAAAGCCTAATTGAGGCTTGTAAGTATTATTCAAATGAAACTAACAGTAGAATAACTTTTGAATACACACTTATTAGTGGAGAAAATTCGTCTATATCAGATGCTTACGAATTATTTAATTTATTAAAGGGATTTAAATATCATATAAATTTAATTCCTTTGAATTCAATAGAGGAATATCAAAAAGGCAGGCCTTCAGCTGAAGAAATAGATATGTTTAAGTCCGAACTCATGTCTTATGGAGCAGAAGTAACTGTAAGAAGAGAACTTGGTAGAGATATAAGTGCATCATGTGGACAACTGAGAAGGAAGTATGAAGGTGGTATTAATGAAGTTTGTTCATAGAACTCATAAAGGCAACATTAGAGAAATAAACGAAGATTTTTATTATGTTCCAAATGAGAATGGAAATTTATTTATTTTGGCAGACGGAATGGGAGGACATTTAGCCGGAGAAACAGCATCGAGGTTGGCTGTTGAAACGGTTGTTGAAAAATTAAGTGGTGAATTTAAAACTTCCGATGAGCTCGTTACCAAAATAAAAGAGTCAGTTAAAATTGCTAATGAAGTTGTTTACAAAAAATCATTAGAAGATTCAAACTTAAGGGGAATGGGCACAACTATTAGCATAGGGTATATATATCAAGGTAAATTTTACTATACAAATGTTGGAGATAGCAGAATTTATAAAATAGCCGAAAAAATTGAACAAGTAACCAAAGATGATTCCTTTGTAAATTATTTAGTAGAAATAGGAGAAATAACAGAGGAAGAAGCAAAACAACACCCTAAGAAAAATGTTATAACAAGGGCGATTGGGACAGCTGAAGATTTAAATGCTGAAGTTAAAAATTTTGATTTAGCAACCGGAGAAATACTTATGTGTTCAGATGGTTTGTCTAATATGGTTTCAAATGAAGAAATATTGGAAGTTTTAAAGAATTCTGAGATGAAGAATTGGGGAGATAATCTCTTAAATAAAGCTCTTAATGCAGGTGGAATGGATAATATTACATTTATTATTATAGAAATTGAGTAGGTGCTTAAATGATAGGGAAAATACTTGGCAATAGATACGAAATATTGGAGAAAATTGGCACAGGTGGTATGGGGGATGTATATAAGGCTCATTGCCACAAGTTAGATAGAATAGTAGCAATAAAAGTGCTAAAGGCTCAATACAATGACGATAACAATTTTATAAGAAAATTTAAAAGAGAATCTTTAGCGGCCGCTAGTATTTCTCATCCTAATATAGTTAGTATCTATGACGTTGGAACTGAAGAAGTTGATGGCGAAAAAGTACACTATATAGTGATGGAATTTATAGATGGAAAAACTTTAAAAGAATTAATAGCTGATGATGGTAAAATTCCTGAAAAAAGAGCTTTAAATTATTTAGCTCAAATTACAGAAGCTCTTAAAATAGCTCATAACAAAGGGATAGTTCACAGAGATATAAAAAGTCAAAATATAATGGTGACAAAAGACCACAGGGTAAAAGTTACAGATTTTGGAATTGCAAGAGTTGCAGATAATGCTACTGTAACAGCAACCAATGCGATAATGGGATCTGTACACTATTTTTCACCAGAACAAGCAAGGGGCTCAAAAGTAGATAATAGATCAGATATTTACTCTCTAGGAATTGTAATGTTTGAAATGCTAACTGGAAGAGTTCCTTTTGATGCAGATAATCCTGTATCAGTTGCTCTTATGCAAGTTCAAGGGAATATGCCTATACCATCTACTGTGGTTCATGAAATTTCTAAAGAAACTGATGCAATAGTTTTAAAAATGACACAAAAATACCCGGATGATAGATATTCAGATGTTTCGGGATTGATGAATGATATAAAAAATATTCAACTTGGAAAGACTAATCCTAATATGTATACAAATACATCAAGGACAGAAAGAACTTCTAATTTATATTCAAACAATGGCAGAGAGTCTTCGAAAAAAGTTTTGCGTAGACCTGAAAATTATAACCGTGAGGCAAAGAGAATAGAACCTAGAGAACCAAAAAAGAAAGAAAAATCTTCTCTACCTGTTATATTGGGTATTATATGTGCAGTTTTACTTGTATTTTTAATACTATTTGTTGGACCAAATGCATTTAAATCTTCACAAAAAGCAGATTTAGTAACAGTACCTGAACTTATCGGTAAAAATGATAAAAAAGCACAAGAAGAGTTGGAATCATTGGGTCTTATAGCTGATATAGAAGCTGTAGAAGACCAAGGTGAAAATTTAAATGTCAAAGATAGAGAAGTATTAGACCAAGATCCAAAGGCGGGAGAACAGATAAAAGAGGGAAGTAAAGTCACTATTAAAATAAATGTAAAACCTCAAGAAGTCCCGGCTCCTGGACTTGTAGGAAAGACATTGGAACAAGCAAAAATTTTATTAGACCAAGCGGGACTTTTAGTGGGAGATATTACAAATTTACCATCTACAGAAGTCGAAGAAGGGCAAATATTCAAACAAGAACCTGCTAGTGGAGAAAATATCCCGGCTGGTTCAAAGATAAAGCTTTATATTTCATCAGGAAAAGATAAGGAACTTGTAAATATTCCAAAGGTATCTGGATTAAGTGCTGAAGATGCTGAGTTTACATTGAGAAGTTTGGGATTTGAAGTTAAGATAGAAGAAGTTAATTCATCAAGCGTAGAGTTTGGAGAAGTATCAGACTATAATCCAAAGGGAGAAGCAAATAAAGGTACAACTATTGAATTATTTGTAAGCAAAGGACAGGATGAAAGTTCTAATGAAAATACAGATAGTGAAAGTTCAAGTAAACAAACTAAAGAAGAACATACTACAGGGCCTTCTGAAATAAATGTAGATATACCTGATGATGGTGAAACTCACAGTTTAACAATCACAAGATATACTAAAAATGGAAAGCAATATGTACTTGCCGATTTTAAAAATTTAAAGGAAGATTTTGTACAAAACATTGAGTATGCTAAAAAGGGTGATAGATTTGAAGTTATACTTGATGGTAAAGTTATAAAAAATACTATTTTGGAATAGGTGAAATATGAGAGGTAAAATTGTAAAACTTACGGGCGGATTTTACTATGTGATGAGAGATGAAGTTGTTTATGAAACTAGAGCTAGAGGACTTTTTAGGAATGAAGATAAAAAACCATTAGTTGGAGATATAGTTGAATTTAAAATGGAAAATAATCTAGGGTATATTGAAAAGATATATCCTAGAAAAAATATATTAAAGAGGCCAAAAGTTGCAAATGTTGATCAGGTTTTAGTGGTTATACCTACAAAGGACCCGGTATATAATTTAAACTTAGTAGATAAAATAATTGCTTCTTATGAAGAAGAGGTTGAAATTTTAGTGGCAATTAATAAATATGACTTAGATAAATCAGAGGGAGAGTACCTTTTTGAAATATACAGAAAAGCCGGGTTCAAAACTTTCTTGATATCTTATAAATATACTTTTACAATTGATTTATTAAGAGAATATTTAAAAGGAAAGACAACAGCTTTATCAGGGGTATCTGCTGCTGGAAAATCTACTGTAATAAGTAATATATTAAAAAAAGAAGTACAAGTAGGAAATGTTTCAGAAAAAACTAAGAGGGGGACTCACACTACAAGACACGTTGAAATAATATCAGGAGATGAAGATACATATGTATTTGATACTCCGGGATTTTCAAGCTTTGAATTAGATATAAAAGCTGATGACCTAAAAGAATATTTTAGAGAGTTTGAAAAAAACAGAGGAAATTGCAAATTTCAAGACTGTTGTCATATAAATGAACCTGGATGTGCAATAAAAAAATTAGTAGAAAAAGGAGAAATACCTGAATCAAGATATAAAAGTTACCTACAAATATACAATGAATTAAAAGAAAAGGAGCACTCATGATTTCGCCATCAATATTAGCATGTGATTTCACCAGAATAAGAGAACAATTTGAAATAATGAATAAATCTAAGGTAGATTATGTACATCTTGATGTAATGGATGGTGTGTATGTCCCAAACATTTCATTTGGACCGGATATAATAGCTCAGCTTAGAAATATTACAGATATACCTTTTGATGTGCATTTGATGATAGAACAGCCTGAAAGATATATAGATGATTTTGTAAAGGCTGGGGCAGATATAATCACAATTCATCCAAGTGCTACAAAACATTTAAATAGAACCTTAAACTTGATAAAAGAAAAGGGTGTAAAAGCAGGAATGGCTATAAATCCAGCAGAAAATTTAAATATACTTGACTATACGATTAAAGATTTAGATTTAGTTTTAATTATGAGCGTAAATCCAGGTTTTGGAGGACAAAAATTTATAGAACAAGTTTATGGAAAGATAGCATCTGTTAGAAAAATAATAGACAGAGAAAATCCTGAGTGTATACTTGAAGTAGATGGCGGAGTTAAATTAGAAAATGCTCTTAAAGTTTATGAAAGTGGAGCGGATTTTTTGGTGGCAGGTTCAGCAATATTTGGAGCAGAAGACCCAATGAAGGCAATAGAATTATTCAAGGAAATAGAAAAGTGAGAGGAGTAGTTGTTTCCGCCGGGAACAAAGTATCTGAAGAGATATTAAAAAAATATTTGAATGATTCATATATAATATGTTGTGATGGTGGAATTAAAAATTTTTATGAATTAGATACTTTACCTAATTTAATAGTTGGAGATTTTGACTCCATAGATGAAAATGGAAGAAAATTTATTGAAGATAATAATATAGAAAAGAACGTGTACAATACAGTCAAAAATTTTACAGATACAGAAGCAGCAATAGATATATTACTTGAAAGAGGATTTGAAGAGATAGTGATATTAGGAGCTACTGGCACAAGATTAGACCATACATTGGCAAATATATTTTTGCTGCAAAAGTTATTTGGCAGATCAAAAGCTACAATAGTAGACAACAACAATATAATAGAGTATGTTGAAAAAGGAGAATATTTTTTTGAAAAAGATGAACACATTTATATAAGTGTTATAGCCATTAGTGAGGAAATGATTTATTCTACATACGGAATGAAATATGAGGCTGATGAATTAAAAATTTTGACAAGTGAAATTAGAGGTGTCAGTAACGAATTAAAAGGCGACACAGGGAAAATAATAGTACACGAAGGAAGAGGATTTATCATCAGGTCAATTGATTGATAAATCCTTTTTTGATAAGAGATAGTTAATTATGATATTATAGGAGAATAAAGATGATTATTTTAGCATTTATTTTTGGGATAATAATTGCAAAAGTATTTGGGAAAACTGAATTGAACACTATAAATATAAAACATTTGTGGATTTTGATTATAGGAGTTCTAATAGATGTTATGCTCACAGTTTTTACTATATATGATTTTGGGATTTTAACTCAGTTATTTATAAATTATTATAGTTTTATACATGTGCTGTATCTTTTACTATTGGGAACAGGACTTTTATTAAATTTACAAAATAAGGGCATGAATATAATAGGAATGGGTTTTATTTTAAATTCAATTCCTATAATTCTTAATAAAAAGATGCCGGTAAAGTATGAGCTTTTAAATAAAATTCCAATTAATAGAGCTAAAGTAATACTGGAAGGTAAGAGCTTAAGCCATGGGCTTTTTGAAAATCCTAAAATATATTGGCTTTCGGATATAATTTATTTACCTTTTCCATATAAAACTATTATAAGTGTAGGAGATATATTGATAGCTGCTGGCTTGTTTTTAACAATAATAATTCAAGCGGATGTGACATTTAAACGGGAGATATAAATGAATCTACAAGAAATTTTTAATTATATACGAATAATAGATATAATAGACATTTTTATAATTGCAGTCCTAACATATAATTGTCTAAAACTTTGGCAAGGCACACGTGCGGAACAGTTAGCAAAGGGTATTATTGTAATTTTAATTTTAACTAAGCTTAGTGAATGGGGAGAGTTTTACACTATATATTGGCTGTTGGACAAGGTTATGACTTGGGGAATAGTTGCAATTTTAGTTGTGTTCCAACCTGAACTTAGAAGAGGACTTGAATTGATAGGAAGGTCTTCAAGCTCTTTTAGAAACTCAAGAGAAGTTGTAGTGGTACCTAAGACAGTTACTGAAATATGTGATGCTGTTGGTTCTTTGGCACGTCAAAAAATAGGGGCACTTATAATAATTGAAAGGCAAACGGGATTAAATGAAATTGTAGAAACCGGTACTAAAGTTGATGGCTTAGTATCTAGCAGTTTGATTATAAACATCTTTATCCCAAATACCCCGCTTCATGATGGAGCTGTTATAGTAAAAGGAGATAGAATTGTTGCGGCATCTTGTTTCTTGCCTTTAAGTGACTCGGACAATATATCTAAAGAGCTTGGAACAAGACATAGAGCGGGAATTGGTATAAGTGAAAAATCAGACTGTTTAAGTATAATGGTAAGTGAAGAAACCGGGTCTATATCTGTGGCTGAGAAAGGGAAGATTTCAAGATATTTGGATTTAGAAACATTGGAAACAATTTTAAATAAGATATACAATCCATCATTAGTAAATCAAAATGCTTTATTTAAATGGAAATTTGGCGGTGAAAAAAATGCGAAAAATGAGTAAAAATACTATGTTTAAATTTATATCTATAATATTTTCACTTTTTTTATGGTCATATGTTAGAAGTGAAGTAGATCCAGAGAGGACTGTAACTTATAAAGATATAGATGTGCGTTTTGAAAATTTAGCTGAAATAAAAGAACATAATTTAGCAATAGTCTCAAATATGAAGTTGAGAACAGACATTTCTATTTCAGGGAAAACTTCTGAAATAAGCAGAATGAATAGAGAAAATATTTCAGCTTCAGTTAATCTTTCAGGATATTCAGAAGGCGAAAGCAGTATACCGATAAAGGTAAGTTTGGATACTAGTAGTAGTGGAATTAGGGTAGTATCTAAGGAACCGTCAAGAGTTACAGTGAAGATAGACGAAGTTATAAATGAAAAAATGGAAGCATTTATATCAACTATTGGAGATTTAGAAGAGGGATATGTTCTTGGAAATATAAAGCCTTCAGAAAAAGTTGAAGTAAAGGGCCCTTCAAGTTTAGTTCATGGAATAGAAAAAATTGTTTCTGAAGTTGATGTTACAGGTATGTCTAAGAGTGGTGTAAAAACAGGTGAGATATTAGCTTACGATAAAGATGGAGTAGAAATAGAAGATGTATCTATAACGCCAAGTTCAATAGATATTGAAGTACCGGTGCTTAAGACTATGACTGTTCCAATAAGATTAAATATTGTAGGCAAGATCCCAGAGGGTATGGATACTCAAGCATTTTCTATAGAACCAAGTTCTGTAATGATTAGGGGGAATTCAGCTGTAATAAATGGCATAACTGAACTTACTACACAACCGGTAGATGTAAAGAGCTTATTAGGTAAGAGGGCTGAAGTTGGGCTTGTGCTCCCTGATGGAGTTGGGCTTGTAGATAAAGATGTAAAAATTGTGGCGTCTTCAGAAGATTTGACACCCAAGAAAACTAGCATTAATTTTTTTAAAGAAGATATAATATTTGAAAATTTAAAAGATAAAGAAGCAATATCAGATATAGACAGTTTGAACATTGAGTTTGTTCAAAAAAATGTTTTAGAAGATTTAACTATAAAAAAAGAAGATGTAAAAGTAATTTTAAACTTAAAGGATTTAGGAGTAGGATTCTATGAAGTAACACCTAAAATAGAATTTCCTGAACAATTTAAAGTAGAAGGAATAAATCCTAAAACCGTGAAAGTTGAAATAAAAAAGAAGGGAATTTTTTAAGAAGGTATAATATGACGAAAATACTTTTAGTAGAGGATGAAGAATCCATTAGAAAATTTGTTAAGATAAACTTGGAAAGAGAGCTTTATGATGTATATGAAGCTGGAACTGGAGAAGATGGAATAAGTATAGCAAGGGAAGTAAAACCGGAAATTGTTGTTCTGGATGTTATGCTTCCAGGAATAGACGGATTTGAAGTATGCCAAACACTAAGAGAAGAATTTCCAAATCTTGGCATAATAATGCTAACAGCTAAAGCTGAAGACTACGATAAAATAATGGGTTTACAGTATGGTACAGATGATTATATGACAAAGCCATTCAATCCTACAGAACTGACGCTTAGAATAAAATCTTTAGAGAGAAGACTTGAAATAGAAGATACAGAAAAAAGCATGATGATTGATGGTCCATTCAAACTTGATACTTATTCAAGAAGATTTTATAAAGATAATATTGAATTGATTTTAACTCCGACGGAGTATCAAATAATGAAAATATTTATGGAGAACCCAGGCAAAGCTTTAAAGAGAGATGAAATTTTGAAAATGGTTTGGGGAGAGGAATTCATAGGAGATTCTAAAATTGTTGATGTAAATATTAGAAGGTTACGTTCCAAAATAGAAAAAAATGCTGCCAAACCTGTATATATAGAAACAGTTTGGGGAATAGGATATAGATGGTCAGGGGTGTAAGTTGAAGTATTCAATAGGGAAAAAACTTGTAAAAAATTTCCTGTTTATTATTATACTAACAATAGCTATAATAAGCTTGTTTTTAATATTTGGATTTAGAAGTTTTTATTATTCAAATATAGAAAATGAACTTTCTTCGAGGCTCAATTTGTCCATTGATTCATTTGAAAAATTTTATTCTGACAGAACATTGGAAGATTTAATTTTAGAAGATACAGAAATGTTATGGGCTAATACTAATTCAGAAGTACAGATTTTAAATAATGACAAATATGTAATATATGATTCGATAGGGGCAATGCCAACTGATAAAATTATTACTTATGATGTAAAAGCAGCTGAAAATGGAACGAAAATAACTTATATAGGTTCAAACAATTATACAAATGACAATGTAATGGCATTGACTGGAAAATTGAGAAATTCAGCGGGAATGGACATAGGTTATTTGAGATTTATAAGTTCTTTGGAAGAACCGAATAAGGAAATATTAAAAACTTCTCTTGGAATACTAGGATTAGGATTTATAGTAGTTATTATAACTACTATAATGAGTTTGATTTTAGCAAACTCAATAGTAAAACCAATGAAAGAATTGATTTCTGTTGCAACGAAGATGGCAGATGGACAATATAAAATTAGGTCTGAGTTAAATACTCCGGACGAGTTTGGTCAGCTTGGTAGTACGTTAAATTCTATGGCTGAAGAAATAATTAAGAGAGAGCAGATAAAAAATGACTTTATATCATCAATATCACATGAACTTAGAACGCCGTTGACTTCAATAAAAGGTTGGGCGGTAGTTTTAAAAAATGCAAGAGAAGATGAGAGAACTCTTATAAATGATGGTTTGAATATAATAGAAAATGAAACTGACAGACTGTCTAAAATGGTTGAAGAACTGTTGGACTTCTCAAGATTTATTTCAGGAAGAATACAATTAGAAAAAGACACTTTGAATATTACTGATGTGCTAAATGACATAGCAAAGCAAATGAGGCCTAGAGCAGAACTTAATAAGATTGAATTTCAGTCGAATATAGACCCTGAGAAAGCAATTTTAATAGGAGATGAAAATAGGATAAGACAATTACTTATAAATTTATTAGATAATGCTATTAAATTTACAGCAACTGATGGGTTTGTTAGATTGACATCAAACGTATTAGAAAATGTTATAGTAGTCTTGATAACTGACAATGGGCAAGGAATAGATAAGGATGAAATTCAACATGTAAAAGAAAAGTTTTATAAGGGAAAACATTCAAAGAGTCATAGTGGTATAGGCCTTTCAATAGCTGATGAGATTGCCCATCTACATCAAGGTGAGTTAAATATCTATTCTGAAAAAAATATTGGGACTACTGTAAAGGTAACTCTTCCTATAATAAAGGTACAAAAAGATGAAGAAGAAAATTAAAATTTTAACATTTTTGTTTATGATTATGACTCTTACAGGATGTTCTTTTATAAACACTAATATGAGAAACATAACTGAGCCAAAGATCAATAAAACTCCAATAAATGGGAGTTGGACTGTTACAAAAGTCATATTTGTAAAAAATGATAGAGAATATTTTGATTACAAAGATAAAATAGGCTCAGATGTATATTTTTCCAATAAGGGTTTTATAATAGATGGATATTATTTTGAGAATCCTTCGATAAGGTCTAAGGTGGTAAATACAGAGAAATTTTTGGGAAGAAAATATCAAATTGAACCAAGTGCATTGGGTATTGACAAAGAAAAACTAACTATTGTCAACTTATATAACTCAAAAGATTTGGTTTATCAGATTTTGAAGGTTGAAGAAAATGAAAGTTATGTATATTTAGATGGAGTATTTTTACAATTATCAAGAGTATCTGAAGATATCAGTGAAGAGGAATTTGAAAGTATAAAAAGTAGAGGAGAATCAAAACTTATAAACTTAAAAGAACAACTTGATGCAAATTCAAAAGATAATGGTATTTTATTGGGAATAAAATATAAAAATGAAAACAATATAAAATACAGAAGTTTTTACTTGAAATTCAACAATGATGATTTGGAATCTGTTGAAGAATCAAAAGGTTTAAAAATTCCGACTGATGAAGGATTATTATCTATAGATGAAGATAATAAACAAGTTACATTGAAAAATGAAAATGGAGAAGAAAAAAAAGAAAATTTAGATTCAGATTCTGAAATTAATGAAATAATGTATGCTTCAGATGATTATTTAAGCTTGAGAAAAGAGACTATAGAGGGCAGAAATAGTTTGGTTTTTAAGTATACAGACGATATTGAAAAAGATAGAGGTATTCCTTTTTCAAAATTAATTGATGATGGAGATAAAGTTTTTAAAAAGCAAGCATTAAAATACGGTGAAGAAGGATATATAAACGATGTTAATTTTGGGATAAAGAGAAAAGATGGAAAGTTTATGGTATTCGGTCTTATGTCGTATAGAGATTCTGCCAAAGAAGATGTGTGGTTTGATTTAGGAGTAGATATAAATAGAATTCTTGATCATACAGCAGAACTCAATATGCCTTTTGAAAATATCAAAACATATTTACCTGATTTAAGAGATGCCGTCATCTCATCTAACAATAGATTTATTGTGACTATGGAAAATAGTACTTTGAACATTTATAATATAGTTAACGCAGAATTAGGTTCGAAAAAAATATATTCTATAGAAATACCACAAGGTTCTGAAATTGTTCAGATTGAAAGATATGTAGGAAATAACTCAATTGAAGTTAGAAAAAAATTAAATACAAATTAGAGGTGTAAGATGTCGAAAATTATGGAACTTGTTGGAGGAAATACAGAATTTATAATGCTTTCGATTTATGCAATAGTCATCACTATAGCAGTTACAATTGCTATTAGTATGGTAGCTAAAAGGCTTAAGTTTGCAAAGTATTTACCTGGTATTTTTCTAATTACAATAGGAATATTTGTATTATTTTCTGTAATAAATGATTTATTTAATCCAGCCAATGTAAATTCGATAGCAATATTTTTAATAGGGTGTTCAAGTGGCGTTATTTCGCTTTTAGTTGCCCTAATTTTTGGAATAGTACAAAACGGAAGATAAATTAAACTCCTGATAAAATTTCAGGAGTTCTTTATTTTGGAGGTTTAAAGTTTTTTATTAAAAGAAGTTTTTTATCCCTACTTAAATTTTTTATAGCATATTCTCTTTTTAAAGCTTCACTTTTGGTGTTGAAAATTTCATAAAACACTAACTCTACGGGAGTTCTAGCACGAGTGTATTTTGCTCCGGTTTTATTGTTGTGAGTAGCGACTCTTTTTTCTAAGTTTATAGTGTATCCACAATAGAGAGAATCATCTCTACACTTTAATAGGTATACATAATATTTTTTATCTATCATATTTAAAGTCAAACTCTTTTAAAATTTCTTTTATCATATCGTATTGATACCCCTTGTAAATAAGGTGGTTTATCAATTTTGATTTTGTGTTGTGGTCTTTTTTTAAAGTATTGAATTTTTTTTGAGCATGGAGTTTTAAATTTTCAAATTCAATATCTTCGTCTAAATCAAGAACGGCTATTTCGGCAAGATCTTTATCTATCCCATGCATTAATAAATGATTTTTGATTTTATTTCTACCGTATTTATTAATTTTGAGCTTGTCGTGAACAAAAGCAGAGGCATATTTTTTATCATCAATATAGCCTTTTTCAATTAAATAATTGGAAGTGAGTTCAACAATATCTTCATCATAACCTTTTTTCGAGAGATAGTCTTTAACTTCTCTAACTGTTTTTTTATTTTGTATATATCTAAATACAGAGTTTGCTGCTTCAAATTTTTGATTTTGTTTTCTTATATTTGAAATTTCATCATCTTCTATTTCCATGCCTTTGTATAAATTAAATTTGACCAGTGTATCTTCAACGACTTCTACACCAGTCCCATTACTAAAAAATATGGAATATTTTTTATTTTTATTTAGAAATACAATTTTTTCAATAATCATTTTATCACCTAATTAAATTTTAACATTTTTGAGTGGTAAAAGCTTGATTTTAATTAATATTGTTATAGTTTTAAAGTATTTCCATTTATGATATTATATTTAATAGAAATTTATAGAGGTGCACAATGTTTGAAATAATCTCACAAGGTTTAAGATATGTATTCATAGTTATAATATATTTATTTTTATTAAGTATTATAAGACTTATATACATGGATATAAAAAAAATGGATATGAAAGGATCTTATATGGATGCAGCTTATTTAAAAGTTGTGAATCGATTAGACTCTTTAGATTTTAAAATGGATGAATTTTACGTTTTAAAAGGCATTACAGTTATAGGAAGATCTTCAAAGTGTGATATTACTATAAAAGATAAATTTGTTTCAAAAGAACATATTGAAATCAGGGAAGAAGATGGGGTTTATTTCTTAGAAGATTTAAATTCTGCAAATGGCACTTTTTTAAATGGTGAGGAAGTTCACGATATAATAGAATTGAGAAACGGGGATAAAATTGGTGTGGGATTCATACAACTTTTATTCGTGGATGACAGGGGGTAGAAGATGATTAGTAAAGTTTTTAGATCTGATCAACCAAGAAATCTACTCTTAGTATTTGAAATTTTAGCAGTGCTATTGCTTTTCTTTTTTAATAACCAACATGTAGACAAATATATAGTAATATTATTTTTTGGGCTAATTTCAGTAATTTATATTTCAAATTTTATATTAGGTAGGATATCAACTGGGGACAATTATATTTTCCTCATTGTTTCCATGCTGTTAACCATAGGGATTTTGACCATATACAGATTAAATCCTGATTTAGGTCTTAAACAGTTAGTATGGGCATTGGTTGGTATATTAGTTTTTTATATAACTTATTTTGTGATGAGAGCTCTTAGAAAAATAGAGAATTGGACATATTTTTATGTGGCGATTTCTTTGTTTTTATTCTTCATAACTTTGGTGTTTGGAGTTGAAAGAGGGGGTTCAAAAAACTGGATAAAGCTTAGTGAAAGTGTTTTATTACAGCCTACAGAGCTTACAAAAATAGTATTAGTATTTTTAATAGCATCTTATTACACAGAGTATCAATACAAAATACCAAAGAAATTTAAGTATAAATCTGTTTTGTTGATGGGAGTAGTGTATTTTTTAATAGGGCTACTTTTTATACAAAAGGACCTGGGAACAGCAGCAATATTTCTTTCAATTTTTTCAGGTATACAATTTATATATGAAGAAGATAGAAAGATGATTTTGTTAAATATTCTTTTAGTTATAGTGGGTAGTGTTGTAGGATATTTTTTGTTTAGACATGTGAGAGTTAGAATAGGAATTTGGTTAGATCCGTGGAATCCTGAGACAATATATAAGAGCTCGGCTCAAATAGTTCAATCTCTATTTGCTATTGCTGAAGGGGGATTCTTTGGCAAGGGAATTGGTTTAGGATCTCCTAAGCTGGTTCCGGTAGGAAGCTCAGATTTTATATTCCCGGTTATATGTGAAGAGATGGGAATATTTGCCGGAATTGGAATTATAATGTTGTTTTTATTGCTTGCATATAGAGCTGTAAAAATAAGCATAAGACAAGAATTTAAATTTTACAGAATACTTGCAATAGGCATTGGAATTTTATTTGCAGTACAATGCTTTTTAAACATAGGTGGAGTAATAAAACTTATACCTATGACAGGTTTGACATTGCCGTTTGTATCTTATGGCGGTTCTTCAATGCTTTCAAGTTTCATAGCTCTTGGGGTTCTACAGGTAACAAGTGAAGATATGTCATATAAGTACGAGGGATAGAGATGAATATAAAAGAAAATAGGAGAATGTTAGTGGTCCTTGTGGGGCTTATTATAATGTTCTTAGGTTTGATATTTTATTTGAGTTATTTTACAATATTTGATGCTAAAGAAATTGTAAAACATCCTGCCAATAGGCGTGATGCAATTAAAGTTGCAGCTTTGAAGAGAGGGACTATAGTAGATAGGAATGGAGAAGTACTAGCCCAAACCGAAGGAGAAAAGTATAAATATACTAGAGTTTATCCTCATCCAAGGGCCTATGCACATATAGTTGGGTATTCAAGTAAGACTAAGGGCAGTTCCGGGTTAGAAGCCTCATATAGCAAACAACTTTTGGGGATTGAAGGTTCCGGTACATTGAAGTCAATCCGTGCATTCTTTAATAATAAAGTAGATTCTGATGTTGGAAATGATTTGACATTGACAACAAGCACTAAAATACAACAGTATATAAGAGATAAATTAGCTGAAAGTGGAGAAAAGGGTGCAGCTGTTGTTATGAATCCGAAAACTGGAGAAATTTTAGGAATGGTGTCTTATCCGGACTTTAATATTCAAAACATAGATTCTGATTATAGCGCCATAGTTGAGCAAAATAATGGTGCGTTTTTTAATAATGCAATTCAAGGGGGATATGCTCCGGGTTCTATTTTTAAGATAATATCTACTGCAGCAATAATAGAATCTGGAATAGACCAAAAGTATAAAGATACTGGAGAAGAAGAAATTTTGGGCCGTGCAATAAAAAATGCAGGTGGAAAAGAGTATGGAGATCTTAATTTAAATAAAGCATTTACTCATTCTGTAAATACTTATTTTGCAAATAAAGTTGCAGAAGTTGGAAAAGATAAATTTGTAGAAGTTGCAGAGAGATTTATGATGAATAAAAAAGTGGACTTTGATTTAAATACAAATACAACTTATCTTGCAAAATCTTCGTTCAATTCCGCGCATTGGGATCAACATGCTTTGGCGAGTGCCGGTATAGGGCAGGCAGATATTCTAACTACGCCATTAGAAATGTGTATGGTAGCATCTGCAATAGCTAATGAGGGAAAGATGATGGCTCCATACTTGGTAAGTAATATAAAATCACCTGAAGGTTCTAATATATTTACAAGAGAACCACAAGTTTTATCAGAAGCAGTATCTCCGGAAGTTGCGAAACAGATAGGTGATATGATGGTGAATGTAGTGCGAAGTGGTTCCGGGAAAACTGCCAAAATAAGAAGAGCTCAAGTTGCAGGAAAGACTGGGACAGCGCAGATATCTAAGGATGCAGATAAGTATAATGCTTGGTTTGTAGGATATGCACCTGCAAAAGACCCTGAAGTTGCTGTAGCAGTAATTATTCAAAACGTTGAACAATTTGGAGGAGAAATAGCAGCCCCTATAGCTGGAGATATAATAAATTATTCACTGGGAGTGTTGGACTGATGATAAATGGGCAATATGTGAGCGCTATGGTGGCAGCAGCTGGAATGGGTAGAAGAATGAAAACTGATTTAAATAAACAGTTTTTAGAAATAAGCGGGGATAAGATATTATCTCATACATTAAAAAAGATATTGGAGTCAAAATATATTGATCATTTGACAATTATAATAAAGGATACAGACTTGAACTATTTGAATGGCATATTGGAAACCTTAAAAATAAATATACCTTATAATATAGTATACGGTGGAACGGAAAGACAGGATTCAATTTACAATGGTCTTTTACAAATTCCAGATAATACAAAAATAGTTTTGACACACGATGGAGCAAGGCCTCTAGTTAAACCATCTAAGATAGATGAAGTTATAGAAGCGGCTTTTGAAACAGGAGCTGCAACTCTTGCAAATACAGTTAAAGACACTATAAAAATTTCTCACAATGGTAAAACTGTAGACTACACTCCAAATAGAAATGAACTTTGGGCAGTGCAAACTCCACAGGTATTTTTTAAAGAAGTTTTGATGAGTGCTTATAATCAAGCTTATCAAGAAGGCTATTATGGAACGGATGATTGTTCTTTGGTGGAAAAAACCGGAAGAAAAGTTAAATTGGTTTGGAATGACTATGGTAACTTAAAGATAACTACTCCAGAAGACTTAATTTTAGCCGAAGCATTAATAGGAAGTGACATATGAAGATAGGCATAGGGTATGATGTACACAAATTAGTTGAAGGAAGGGATTTGTTCCTTGGCGGTCTGAAAATAGAATATGAAAAGGGACTTTTGGGACATTCAGATGCAGATGTTTTGATACATGCGATAATGGATGCAATTTTGGGAGCTCTTGCCTTGGGAGATATTGGCAAATTATTTCCTGACACTGACATGGCATACAAAGATATAGATTCTAAAATCTTACTAGAAAGAGTTGTTGAAGTTATGGAATCTAAAGGTTATATGATAGGGAATTTAGATTCTATAGTTATTTGCGAAGAACCTAAGTTAAAAAATCATATAGAAGCTATTAGAACTATATTGGCTAAAATTTTAAAGACAGACGTTGAAAATGTGTCTATAAAAGCCACAACAACTGAAAAATTAGGATTTGAAGGAAGGAAAGAAGGAATAGCGGCACAAAGTGTTGTGCTATTAGAGAGGAGAAATATATGAAATTTTTTATCGATACTGCAGATGTAGAAGAAATAAGAGAAATTAATTCATGGGGAGTTGTTTCAGGAGTAACTACAAACCCGAGTTTAATAGCAAAAGAGGGAAAAGTTTTTGAAGATGTTGTCAAAGAAATCACTGAAATAGTAGACGGACCAATTTCTGCAGAAGTAACAGCACTTGATGCAGAGACCATGGTTGCTCAAGCTATGGAACTTGTAAAGATTTCAGATAATATTGTAATTAAGATTCCAATGACAGATGAAGGATTAAAAGCAGTTAAAGTATTGTCTAAAGAAGGTATAAAGACAAATGTAACTTTGATATTTTCTGCTAATCAAGCACTTTTGGCAGCAAGAGCCGGTGCTAGCTATGTAAGTCCATTTATAGGCAGACTTGATGATATAGGACAAGATGGAATGGAGCTCATCAGAGATTTAGCTCTAATTTTTAGTATTTATGGTATTGAAACAGAAGTTATTGCAGCTTCAGTAAGACACACAGGCCACGTTTTAGAGTGTATGAAGGCTGGAGCGGATATTGCAACAATACCTTACAAAGTTTTCAAACAAATGCTTTCACATCCTTTAACTAATTCAGGGATAGAGAAGTTTTTAGAAGATTTTAAAACAGTTAAGACAAAAGGAGAATTTTAATGAACAGAAATTTAGCGCTTAATTTAGCAAGAGTTACAGAGGCAGCGGCAATAAATGCGGCAAAATGGCTTGGCAAAGGAGATAAAAACGGAGCTGACGGAGCAGCTGTAGATGCCATGAGAAGAATGCTTGATCAAATCGAAGTCGATGCAGAAGTTGTAATCGGAGAAGGTGAGATGGATGAAGCACCTATGCTTTACATAGGTGAAAAAATTGGTGAAGGCAAATTAAATGCAGATAAAGTTGATATTGCAGTGGATCCGGTTGACGGAACAACAGCAGTTTCAAAGGGTATGAACAATGCAATAGCTGTAATAGCAATGGCGCCAAGAGGATGTCTATTATTTGCACCAGATGTGTATATGGATAAAATAGCATGTGGGCCTAAAGCTAAAGGGTGTATAAATTTAAATGATTCTCCAACCGAAAATATAAAGAGAGTGGCTAAAGCATTAGATAAAAATGTTGAAGACATAACAGTTGCAATACTAGATAGAGAACGTCATCAAAAAATAGTAGATGAGGTTAGAACGCTTGGTGCAAAAATAAAATCTTTCTCAGAAGGAGATATCATAACTGCAGTTGAAACTTGTTTTGAAGATTCAGGGGTTGATTTATTACTTGGAATAGGTGGAGCACCTGAAGGAGTAATAGCAGCAGCGGCAATCAAGTGTCTTGGTGGAGATTTCCAAGGAAGACTTGCGCCATCAGATGAAGAACAAGTTGAAAGATGTAAAACTTTAAATGCTGATTTAGATAAAATTTATACAATAGATGATCTAGTAAAGGGCGATGAAGTTGTATTCTCAGCAACTGGAGTTTCAAAAGGGGAACTTTTAGATGCAGTTAAATTTATTTCAAAAGATGTTGCTACTACTGAAACATTAGTGCTCAGACTTCCAAGTGGTACAGCAAGATACGTAAAATCACAACACAAACTATCTCAAAAACCTGAATATGCTAAGTAATTTTGGAGGGAAAATTGCCTAATAATAGTTTCAATAGCGAAGTATTAAATAATAAAACTATAGATGATTTAAGAAATATAGCGGTTTCCATGGGGTTAATAGACCATAAGTCTTTAACCCGCGGAGACTACTATAATTATATAGTAAGTGGTAAAAAGCCAATAATAGATAGTTATGACGAAGAATTTTTAGAAAAGTTATCTTTAATTGATTTGAGAAAAATTGCCACAGATATGGGTGTGCAGAGCTCATACAAATTAAAGAAAGAAGAATTGATTAAAACCATTTTAGAAACTCAAGTTAACTTATCAGATCAAGATATAAACAGATCCAAACTTAATTCAATGACACTTATAAAACTTCGAGAAATGGCAGATGAACTTGGAGTAGAAAAATCATATACATTAAAGAAACAAGAGATAGTAGATAGAATTTTAAATATTCAATCTGACCAAGACGCAGAAGAATTTAATGAATTTTATGAAGATTTTATTTCAGAAGATACTAATGAGAAAGAGACAATAGATGTTTCAGAGTTATCAGACAATGCAACAGAAATAGTTGAGGATATGGAAGATATAAATTATGTGAGTGGTATCTTAGATTTATATCAAGATGGATATGGGTTTTTAAGAGTAAATAATTATATTCCGGGAGAAGGCGATATATATGTTTCTCCGAGTCAGATTAGAAGGTTTAGACTTAGAAATGGAGATGAAATAGTAGGTGTGCCTAGACCTGATAAAGAAGGAGAATCCTACAATGCACTAATATATATTAAATCAGTAAATGGAATAGAGCCTAATAAGATTGTAAAAAGACCTTATTTTGATAATTTGACCCCAATTTATCCTAATCAAAGATACATTCTTGAAAGTGATCCAAAAGACACTGCAACAAGAATGATCGATTTGATAGCCCCAATAGGAAAAGGTCAAAGAGGGCTTATAGTATCTCAACCAAAGAGCGGTAAGACTACACTTTTGAAAAAAATAGCATCTTCAATTTCTAAAAACTATCCTGAAGCACATTTAATGGTTTTACTAATAGATGAAAGGCCGGAAGAAGTTACAGATATGATGAGATCTGTAAAGGGAGAAGTAATCTATTCAACATTTGATGAACAACCTAAAAATCATACAAAGGTTGCTGAAGCTGCAATAGAGAGGGCGAAGAGATTAGCTGAACAGAAAAAGGACGTAATAATTTTGCTCGATTCACTTACAAGACTTACAAGAGCATATAATTTAATAACTCCGGCAAGTGGAAAAACACTATCAGGTGGACTTGATCCACTTTCGCTACACAAGCCAAAGCGATTTTTTGGAGCTGCAAGAAATGTTGAAGAAGGAGGCTCTCTTACAATATTGGCAACTGCTTTAGTAGACACAGGCTCAAGAATGGACGATGTAATATTTGAAGAATTTAAAGGTACCGGAAATATGGAAGTTCATTTAGATAGAAAGTTGTCTGAAAAGAGAATTTTCCCTGCAATTGACATTTTCAAATCAGGTACTAGAAAAGAAGAGTTACTATTGAATGAAGAAGAAATGGAATTTAACTGGGCAGTTAGAAGAGCTATGAACAGTGAGTCAACACAAGAGCTCACAGAATATTTATTAGATACAATTCAAAAATATGACAAGAATAAGGATTTGTTGAGAGTTTCAATAGAGAAGTTGAATAAAATATGATAAATATAAATAGCAAAGAAAATAAAATTTATAAATATTTAAAATCACTACAACAAAAGAAATACAGAGATAAAGAAAATTTATTTTATATAGAGGGCTTCGTTGTTTTAAATGAAGCTCTTCAATATAAAATTCCAAAATTTATAGCTGTGAGCGAATCTAAACTTTCAGAGCTTTTGGAATTAAATATAAAAACTGAAATTTATATAATATCAGATAAAATATTTAAAGGCCTTTCAGATACAGTTAATTCACAAGGTGTGATAGCATACTTTGAGCAAATTCACAGTACGGGAATAGAAAGTATAAGAGATGGAAAATATATATTGCTTGACGATGTGAGAGACCCAGGAAACGTTGGTGGGATTATAAGAAGTGCTGATGGTTTTGGAGTTAAGCTTATTATGACACCGGAGTGCGTTGAACTATACAATCCAAAACTCATTCGCTCAACAATGGCATCTATCTTTAGAACCGAAATTCACATTTTAAAAGAAAAAGCAGAAGTTTTAAAACTCAGAGAAAAAGGTTTTGAAATTATAGTTACAGATGTAAACGGTGGGGAAATATCCAAAGACTTTGAATTTAAAAAAGATACTGTATTAGTTTTGGGAAATGAAGCAAAGGGAGTTTCAAAAGAAATTTCAAGTTTGGCCGACAGAAAAATATATATAAAAACTCAAAACATTGAATCGTTGAATGTAAACGTAGCGGGCTCAATATTGATGTATGAGATGATGAGATAAATGATAGTTGTAGATTACTATACAAACGAAACAATTAAAACTAAATTAAAAAATTATGGTGAAGTTGTAACCACACTTCCTAATTCAAAAATATATGAGGGAATAGATGCACACCCTGACATTCTAATAAGAAAGTTAGACGAAGAAACCATTGCTGTGGATTCACAAAATATAGAGTATTATTCGAATATTTTTAAGAACAAAAAAATAATTCAAATTGAAAATATTCAAAGTCCATATCCAAACCATGTAAAACTTAATTTTGCAGTTTATAAAAATCTTTTTATTCATAATTTAAAATTTACAGATAAAAAAGTTTTGGAATTTTATAAAGAGAGAGATTTTAACCTTATAGATGTAAAGCAAGGCTATACAAAATGCAATCTTGCAGTTGGTAAAAATTGTCTAGTAACTTCAGATGTTGATATTTATGAAAAATTAAAAAATATTTCAAATATATTGTTGATTGAGCACAAACAAATTGAACTTAGAAATTTTGAATACGGTTTTATTGGCGGTGCGACAGGTTTAGTAGGAGATAGATTGTTTTTTACAGGTGTATTAGAAGGGCATTCATCAAAAGATAAAATTATAAAATTTTTAGAAGCTAATAATGAAAATTTTGAGTTTTTAACAGAAAGTAATATAATCGATATAGGAAGTATTATCGAGATTTAGATTTAGAGTCTGATTTATTTCAGGCTCTTTTTTATAGAGGAAGAAATGAATATAGAACTTACAAGAGAAGAAGAAAACAAAATTTTAGAATTTAGACACCATATGCACGAATATCCAGAACTTTCTAATATGGAGTTCAACACTACAAAAAATATAAAAGAAATTTTGAGTACAATTGATGGAGTTGAGATAATTCCACTTGACGTTGAAACGGGAGTGGTTGCTAAAATAAAAGGAGCTAAAGAGGGGAAGACCATAGGGATTAGATGTGATATAGATGCAATCAGCCAAACAGAAAAGTATAATTGGGAGTATAAGTCAAAAGTTGATGGAGTAATGCATGCTTGTGGTCATGATTTTCATACTGCTTCGCTACTTGGAGCGGCAATAATTTTGAGTAAATTGAGAAGTAAAATGCAAGGAAATACTATTTTACTTTTCCAAAAAGCTGAAGAGACTACCACTGGTGCAAAAGAAATGTTAGAAGCAGGACTTTTAGAAATTACAAAACCGGATATGTTCTTCGGTCTACACAATTGGCCTTTAGTATCTGCAGGAAAAGTAATTTGCAAAAATGGAGCACTTATGTCAGCAAAGACAAATTTGGAAATAGAAATTATTGGAAGAGGAGGACACGGTTCAATGCCTCATTTAAATATTGACCCAATAGTTTGTACTTCAGCTGTGATAATGTCTTTACAAACTGTTTTGAGTAGAAATATAGACCCTTTTGAACAAGTTGTATTTTCTATAAATTATGTAAACGGCGGGAGTAAAGAAAATTTAGTTGTAGACAATACAATAATGACAGCTACAATTCGTTCGTTGAGTAGTGAAGCTATGACAAGAGCCAAAGATAGAATGGAGAGAATTGTAAAAGACACTTGTTCCGCCTATGAATGTGATTATAAAATTACATACCATGAAGATATCCCTCTAACGTTCAATTCAGAAGAAATGTATAATTTAGCCGTTAAAGCTGCTGGGAAAATAGTTGGAAGAGAAGATATAATTGATATAAAACCGACAATGGCTAGTGAAGACTTTGCAATTATAATGCAAAACGTTCCGTCATTTATGTATTGGTTTGGAAGTGGAATAGTTGGCGCAGAAAATCAAGCACTACACCATTCATATTATCATGCAGCAGATAGTGGAATAAAAACAGCATCCGAAGTTTTGGCAAGTGCAGTTATAACAGCTCAAGGCTTGTAGAACTACAATATACTGTATTAAAGTTTATTTTTATTTGTAATTTTGAGTAATTTAATTCAAAATTTTTTGATAATTATTACTATACATTTATTATAGAGCCAATAAACTAAATGAAAAATATATCGTATTTATCATGGCAGTACCATTTGGGATTATTCATTTAGAGACTGTTTTAATGGCTTTATTTGCTATTGTAGGTGGATTTGTATTAGGATTACTTTATATAAAAAGTAAAAATTTAATTTATCAAATAATACTTAATTTTATAATAGATACTGATCCAATTATTACGGGGCCTATTCTTGAATCTATTTTTAAAATTGTTAATGTAGGAGATTATGTATATCCTATGGCGTATTTAATAATGTTTTTAATATTTTTTGTTGGTTATTTGATAATGAGAAATATATTAAATAGACAAAGTTTGAAAGAATAAGTTATATGTAAATTAAAGAGAATCATAATGAGCTAATGAACAAAAAAGTAAGTATTATAAATTGCTATAACTATTAGTGTATAATGGAATTAAAAAAACCAGGAAATTTCTCCTGGATTTTTTGTACTATCAAAAAGGTAATTCCTTCTCTTATTTATTCAACACCAACCATTACGTTGCTTGCTTTTACGATTGCGCTTGCTTCTTTTCCAACTTCAAGACCAAATTCTTCGATAACAGTATTTGTAATAGATGAAGTGATTACTACATCATTTCCAAGGTCGATTTTAACGATTCCGTTAACTGCTCCCTTTTGAATTTCAACAACTTTACCTTTAAACACGTTACGTGCGCTAATTTTCATAATTTTTCCTTCTTAAAAAATTTTGCTTTTATATTATACCCATTACTCATAAAATGTAAATTGAATTAAGGAAAATAAAATTATTGATTATTTTCCCAAGTTGTGCTATCATATCTTACAACGTTGAAGGGACGAGTAGTATAACTATCTCTTTAGAGAGGAGCCGGTTGGTGAAAGGCTTTGAGTAACGATATGAAAACTAACCCTGAGTACTTCGGTAATGCGAAGCGTGTAGGTCGCGATAAGACTTTTGAGGAGCAATTAAGGTGGAACCACGGTCTAACGTCCTTTTGGGATGTTGGGCTTTTTTTATTGTTTAGGTTTCGCTGTATCCACTAAGATATTGTGGAATATATTGGAGGAGAAAATGATAGTAAGATTACCAGACGGTTCAGAAAGAAAATATGATTCAGAAAAAACTGTAAAAGAATTAATTCTTGATATTTCAGAAGGACTTGAAAGAGCAGCAGTTGGTGCAGTTGTAAATGGCGAAGTTAGAGGGAAACTTGAAGTTGTAAATGAAGATTGTGATTTTAAAGTTGTAAAATTTGAAGACAAAGAAGGAAAACAAATTTTCTGGCACACAACTTCTCACGTTATGGCTTATGCAATACAAAGATTGTATCCAGATGCAAAATTTGCAATAGGACCTGCAATAGACAATGGATTCTACTATGATATAGATGTTGAGCATAGATTTGTACCTGAAGATTTAGAAAAAATCGAATCTGAAATGAAAGCTATTATAAAAGAAGCTCCAGCAGTTGAAAAACTTTCAATGCCAAGAGCTGAAGCTATAGCAATGTTCAAAGAAAAAGAACAAGATTACAAACTTGAACTTATTGAAGGCTTAAAAGATGAAAATATAACTCTTTACAAAATTGGAGATTTTTACGATCTATGTAAAGGACCGCACCTTGATACAGTAAAAAATATTAAAGCAATTAAATTAAATTCAATAGCTGGAGCTTATTGGAGAGGCGACGAGAACAATAAGATGCTTCAAAGAATTTATGGTATTTCATTTGAAAAGAAAAAACAACTTGATGAATACATTGAGAGAATGGAAGAAGCTGAAAAGAGAGATCACAGAAAGCTTGGAAAAGAGCTTGAACTTTTCACAATGCACGAAGAAGGTCCAGGATTCCCATTCTTCCACCCAAATGGAATGTTGGTTAGAAACCAATTATTAAATTGGTGGAGAGATGAACTTATACAAAATGGATATGGAGAAATTTTAACTCCAATAATTTTAAACGAAGAATTGTGGCACAAGAGTGGTCACTGGGACCACTATAAAGAAAATATGTACTTCACTAAAATAGATGGTGGAGATTACGCAGTAAAACCTATGAACTGCCCAGGTTCTACAATAGTGTACGCTTCAAGCCCACACTCTTACAGAGAACTTCCAATCAGACTTGCTGAATACGGTCAAGTACACAGACATGAGCTTTCAGGAGCACTACACGGACTATTCAGAGTAAGAACATTTACTCAAGACGATGCCCATGTATACTGTCTACCATCTCAAATTGAAGAAGAAGTATTCAAGCTAATCGATTTAGCAGATAAATTATATGGAACTTTTGGATTTAAATACACAGTAGAGCTTTCAACAAGACCTGATGACTTTATGGGTGATATCGAATCTTGGAACAAAGCAGAAACAGCTCTTGAAGCAGCTTTAAAAGATAGAGGAATGGAATATACTATAAACGAAGGGGACGGAGCATTCTACGGACCTAAGATAGACTTCCACCTTGAAGATGCGATTGGAAGAACATGGCAATGTGGTACAATCCAACTTGATTTCCAAATGCCTATCAACTTTGACTTGACTTATATAAATGAAAATGGAGAAAAGGCAAGACCTGTAATGCTACACAGAGCATTATTCGGTTCAATAGAAAGATTCCTTGGAATTTTAATTGAACACTTTGCAGGTAAATTCCCACTATGGTTAGCTCCAGTACAAGTTGCAGTAATACCTGTATCAGACAAATTTGCAGAAGGTGCAAACAAAGTTGCTGATAAGTTAAGAGCAGCCGGATTAAGAGTTAAATTGGATGGAAGAGCAGAAAAGGTAGGCTACAAGATACGTGAAGCACAAGTTAAGAAAATTAACTATATGCTTGTAGTTGGAGAACAAGAAATTCAAAGTGGAAAACTTTCTGTAAGAAAGAGAAACGGAGAAGAAATCAAAGACGTTGAAGTTGAAGATTTCATAGCTGACTTACAAAAAGAAATTGCAGAAAAAACAATAACTGAATAAGATTTCAAACCTACTGTTTTAAGAGTGATTTAGAATAGTAGGTTTTTTGTTGGAAATTTTAAAAAAGTATTTTTTTTGCGGTGATATAATGTATATATAATTTAGTAATTGGGTAACGTAAAACATTGATGATTTAAAGTAATATCTATAAGGAGAGTGTTGTTAGATGAGTATTATAAAGAGAAAAATAAAATTAATTTTGATTAGTATTGCCATTGTATTACTTGGAACATTGATTGTTGGATGGAATTTTATAAATCGAGAATATGTTGTTGAATCAAATCAACCATTGGGAGTAGCATGTCCTAACCCTATTGCAAAAGCAGAGTTTAAATTGATTAAAGACATAGAGATAAAGAGTTCAGAATTTAATAAAGAAGCAACAATCTATTTTTTAGATAATTATGGAGCAATATTAGGTGAGCAGATAGATATAAAGCCAGGGGAAAAGATTTTGGCAAAAATGCCAAAAACATATTCCAGCAAGAGTTTTTATGTTAAAGCTACACCAAAACACAGCATTGATGATTCTAATATGTACAATTTTGAAGTAACTTTTAAGTAAGACATAGAGGAGGAGAAGTAAATTTCTTCTCCTTTTTTATTGAGTGAAATAATATTTTAAATTAGATAATTTAAGTTAATAAGTTTTGTATTTTTATTTGTATTGCGTTAGTATAATAAATATAGAGAAAATATAATATATATTGTAATTGGTGGAGGAGTTATGAGCAAAAAAGTTAAAATTTTCTTTATAGCTTTGATTGTTTTTTTATTATATAAAGGATATTTAAATTTAAAGAGTGAAATAATTTCATTGAACGACCAAATAGTAAATAATAATCTTAGATTAAGCGAAATACAATCGCAGTTGCATCAATTAAAAGAAGGAAATAAATCAATTTTAATGAAAAAAGATATTTCATTCAATAATTTGAACATAGAGAATAATACAGTAGAGTGCAAAGTTAGTTTGACTTTAAAAAGGAGTTTTAATAATTCAAAGGTTTTGATTAATGTAAATGGTATTGAAAAAAATACTGAATTAGAAAATGGAAATTATATATACAGGGAAGTTTTACCAATAAATAGTAATTTAAAATTAGGATTGCTTAATATTTATAGTGAATCTGTTAAAGAGGTAGAAAATTTGAATTATGAAGACAGTGTTTTAAATACTGTTTTAGGTGAATGTTATATTAATGCACCATGGGAATATGATTTTTTTAAAGAAAAAGATAAAGATGATGGTTTTGAAATTGAATTTGATGGTGAAATATATACTACTTTTCAAGGGAAATGGAATAAAATACCGGAAAAAATTGATTTTGTATTGTTAGTAAATGATAGAGAAAAATATAGGCACTCAATTATACCAACTGATAAGGGAACAAACTATATGAGGGGAGATATAAAGAGTAGAAAGTACAAATTTTTAAAGAATGATAAAGTTCAAGTTAATTTTGAAGTGGAAGATGAGCATGGATATATACACGTTATTCCTAAGCTATATAGGGTCATAGGGGATAAAGATTTTTCAAATAAAATTGAACTTATACAAACGGTAAAAGATAAAAATGGAAATTTAATTTAAAAAACTGTTGCAAAAATATTTTTCATCATTTATAATAAGTAAAAGTTAAAAAATACTGATATGGAAGAGTAGATAAAGTGAGTTTTAAAGAGATGTGTCGGTTGGTGCGAGACACAATACAAGTTTTATTGAAAATCGCCATTGAGTAATGATACTGAAAGAGGAGTAAGTATTGTCGGGATCTCCCGTTATAGAGATATTCATTGTTGAATTGAGAGCATCATTTTAAAGATGAAGAAGAGTGGTACCGCGGAAAATAGTTTATATATCTTTCGTCTCTTCACAAATGTGAAAGGACGAAAGATTTTTTTATTTTAGGATTTAGGAGGAGAAAGTTATGGAGACAAAAGTTTATGCAAATTTATTACAAGGTATGGATTCTTTTTTGAGAATCGCAATGACACTCAGACGAAGAGAGTTAAAGCTTAAATCATTAAGTATGTCAACTGATTGTAATGAGATGGTGATAGTTTTGAATGAACAGGAAACTTCTTCTCAATCTGTGCTAAATCATATGCAAAAGTTATGTGATGTTGGAAATGTAAGAGTTGTAGTAGGATAAATTTTTAGTAGGAGGAATAAAATGGCAAAGATGTATTATGATAAGGATGTAAATTTAGATTCGTTAAAGAGCAAGAAAGTGGCAGTGGTTGGTTATGGTAGCCAAGGTCATGCTCATGCTCAAAATTTAAGAGATAGTGGCTGCGATGTTGTAATAGCACTATATGAAGGAAGCAAGTCTGCTGAAGTTGCAAAGGCAGATGGCTTTGATGTACTTAGCGTTGCAGATGCAACTAAGCAAGCTGATGTTTTGGTTATGCTAATCCCTGATGAAAAACAAAAAAAAGTATATGAAAATGAAATTGAACCTAATTTGAGAGAAGGTCAAACTTTGGTGTTTGCTCATGGATTCAATATTCACTTTGGACAAATAAAACCTCCTACAAATGTCAATGTTATTATGGTGGCGCCTAAGGGTCCTGGCCATTTAGTTAGAAGTGTATTTGTTGAGAACAGTGGTGTTCCGGCTGTGTTTGCAGTTGAAAATAATTACACAGGAGATGCAGACAGTTTAGTTCTACAATATGCAAAGGGAATTGGAGCGACAAGAGCCGGTGTGCTTGAAACAAGTTTTAAAGAAGAAACTGAAACAGATTTATTCGGAGAGCAAGCAGTTTTATGCGGCGGAGTTAATGCTTTGATGAAAGCCGGATTTGAAACTCTTGTTGCAGCTGGATACCAAAAGGAAGTTGCATATTTTGAATGTCTACATGAGATGAAATTGGTTGTGGATTTACTTTATGCCGGCGGATTTGAAGGAATGAGATACAGCATAAGTGATACAGCTGAATACGGAGACTACGTATCAGGTGGAAGAATTATAGACGATCACGTAAAGAACTCAATGAAAGAAGTTCTAAGCGATATACAAAGTGGAAAATTTGCAAAAGAATGGATTGCAGAAAATGAAAATGGCAGAGTGAACTTCAACAAGTATAGAGAAGATGCAAAGAATAGTGAAGTTACAGAAGTTGGCAAAAATTTAAGAAGTATGATGAGTTTTTTAAAGAAGTAAGGGGGAAAAATGAAAAGTGGATTAGCTAAGTCAGGACTTACCAAAGCCCCTCACAGAGCATTATTAAAAGCAACAGGTCTAACTGATGAAGAAATAGCAAAGCCGTTTGTCGGAATAGTGAATTCGTTTAACGAAATTGTTCCGGGACACGTTGGGTTAAGAGAAATATCCGAAGCTGTCAAGAGAGGTGTGTTGGCAGAGGGCGGCACTCCACTTGAATT
The DNA here is from genome assembly GCF_034090345.1 of Peptoniphilus sp. Taxonomy (GTDB): domain Bacteria; phylum Bacillota; class Clostridia; order Tissierellales; family Peptoniphilaceae; genus Peptoniphilus. The sequence goes on from NZ_JAXDSS010000015.1 coordinate 63,277, forward strand.
TCCGGCGATAGCTGTTTGCGACGGAATATCTATGAACCACGAGGGAATGAAGTATTCTCTTGTGAGCAGAGAAGTTATCTGCGACAGTATAGAAATAATGGCAAGAGCTCATTCACTTGACGCCCTTGTGTTGATACCAAGTTGTGATAAAGTTGTTCCGGCTATGTTGATGGCGGCGGCAAGAGTTAATATTCCATCAATAATCATAAGTGGCGGGCCAATGTTGGCGGGTAAATTCAATGGCAAAAACGCAGATATAACTACAGTTTTTGAAGCTGTTGGAAAAGTTGCGGACAATAAGATGACTTGTGACGAATTAAAATGTTTGGAAGAGTCAGCTTGTCCAACTTGTGGCTCGTGTTCAGGAATGTTCACTGCAAATTCAATGAACTGTATGACAGAGGCTCTTGGAATGGCACTCAATGGCAATGCTTCAATACCGGCAGTTTATGCAGATAGAAAAAGACTTGCAAAATACGCCGGAATGAAGATTATGGAACTACTTAAAAAAGATTTAAAACCAAGAGATATAATGACAAAAGAAGCGTTCCACAATGCTTTGACAGTGGATATGGCGCTTGGTTGTTCAACGAATACAGTATTGCATTTAACAGCAATAGCACACGAAGCAGGAGTTGATATAAATTTAGATTTAATAAATGAAATCAGCTCGAAGACACCAAATTTGTGTAAACTAAGTCCGGCTGGAAATCACTATATGGAAGATTTGCACGTTTCAGGCGGCGTAAAAGCTGTAATGAACGAACTCAGCAAGATGGGTTTAATAAATTTAGATACAAAGACAGTGTACGGAACTGATATGGGAAGTACATTAGTCGAAAAGAAAAATAGTGAAGTGATTAGGGATTTCACAAACCCATATTCAAATGAAGGTGGAATAAAAGTTTTAAGAGGAAATTTAGCACCAGACGGAGCCGTTATAAAAAAATCGGCAGTTGATGCGAGCGTAAAAGTTTTTGAGGGAAGTGCTAAAGTATATAACTCAGAAGATGAAGCAGTGAGCGCAATTCTTTTAGGAAAGATAGTTGCAGGAGATGTTGTGGTTATAAGATACGAAGGTCCAAAAGGTGGGCCGGGTATGAGAGAAATGCTAACGCCTACTGCCGTGCTTTCGGGAATGAATTTAGATAAAGATGTATGCCTTTTGACAGACGGAAGATTTTCAGGAGGCACAAGAGGATTTTGTATAGGACACATTTCTCCAGAAGCGTACGAAGGTGGAATGATAGGTTTAATTGAAGATGGAGATACAATAAAAATTGATTTAGAAAAATCAACACTTGATGTAGTAATGGACGAAGCGGAATACACAAAGAGAAGAGAAAACTTTGAGCCATTGAAAAAACAAGTTGATGGATATTTATCCAAGTATGTCAAGTTGGTATCTTCAGCAGATAAGGGAGCAATTTGCAGTTAGGAGTAGGTTATGAACGGAGCTGAATTAGTTTTAGAGTGTTTGAAAAAAGAGGGAGTAGATACTTTGTTTGGCTATCCAGGAGGAGCAGTAATCCCTCTGTATGACGCTTTATACGATTATAAAAAAGATTTTTTACACATTAGAACTTCTCACGAACAAGGACTTGTGCATGCAGCTGATGGATATTCAAGAAGTACGGGCAAAACAGGAGTATGTATAACTACATCAGGTCCAGGAGCGACAAATGCAATAACGGGAATAGCTACAGCATATATGGATTCAACTCCAATGGTAATAATAACAGGTCAAGTTCCAACTTCAATGCTTGGGAAAGATTCTTTTCAAGAGATAGATATAACGGGAATGACACTTTCGGTTACAAAACATAGCTATCTATTAAGAGATACTAAAGAAATAGTGCCTACGATAAAAGAAGCGTTTAAAATTGCACAAAATGGTAGAAAAGGACCAGTTTTAATAGATATACCTAAAAATCTATTTATAGAAGAAATAGATTTTGAACCATTTCAAGATCCAAAAGAAGAAATTGAAGAAGAATTTGTTGGAAAAATAAAAGAAACTAATGTAGATGAACTTGTAGAACTTATAAGAAATTCAAAAAGACCGGTTATATATGCAGGTGGAGGAATAAAAACTCAAGACTCAATCGATGAATTAGTAGAGTTTGCAAAAAAAATGGACATTCCAGTTTTAAATACATTAATGGGGTTGGGGAGCATAGATAGAAATGAAGAATTGTCGCTTGGACTTATGGGAATGCATGGATTTAGAGAGGCGAACTTTGCAATTTCAAAAGCTGATTTAGTTATTGCAATAGGAACAAGGTTTAGCGATAGAGGCACAGGAGTGTGTAGCGCTTTTGCATCAAATGCAAAAATAATTCACATAGAAATAGACAAAAGTGAACTTGGAAAGAATATAACACCAGATTTACAGGTTTTGGGGTATAGTAAAGAAATATTAAAAAAATTAATAGAAACTATGGAGCCAATGGATAATGGTAAGTGGAGAGATGAAATAAATTCATATAAGAACACAGATAAATTAGATGAAAATTTATTCCACCCTCAAAATATTCTAAGAGTTGCCAATGAAGTTTTGGAAGATAAAAATGGTACAATAGTGACAACAGATGTAGGACAACATCAAATGTGGACAGCACAACACTGGAAATTCAAACAAGGTAGAAACTTTGTAACATCAGGCGGACTTGGAACTATGGGCTTTGGACTTGGAGCAGCAATAGGCTCAGCAGTTGGAAATCCAAACAAGAGAGTAGTTCTTGTGACAGGAGATGGAAGTTTTAGAATGAATTTAAATGAGTTGGCAACAGTAAGAGATTATAATCTACCGATTGTAATTTTGTTGTTTAATAATCATTCACTGGGAATGGTTAGACAGTGGCAAAAACTTTTTTCTAACGAAAGATATTCGGAAACGGATATATCATTTAACATAGACTATCTAAAATTGTGCGAGTCATTTAGTATAGAAAGCCATGAAGTGGAAAATTTAAATGAGTTACAGAGAATCTTAAAAGAAGCCGATACAAATGAACCGTTATTTGTTCAATGTAATATAGATAAAGACTTTGATGTATATCCAATAGTGCCACCAAATGAAGTATTAGAAAATTTAATAATTGGATAAAAAAACCCCTTGTTCATAAAAGAATTAAGGGGTTTCTCAATATCTTTAAATATTAGATTTTAGTTTTTCGGAAATATATTTTCAATAGTATTTTTTAATTTTTTAAAGTATAAAATTCCATTTTTATTTTTCATACTCAAATTACCTGTGTATAATAAGTGCTCAGCGTGTGACATGGTTTCTCCGGTTGCAAACCACTTTTGAGGTTTAGGGAATTCATTCCAATTGTCAGCCTTTATTTTCCAAGTGATCATAGAAGAAAGCTCTTTAATAGTATATTCTTTGTCGCTGTCCATTACATCTAAAATCTCTTGTAATCTGTTTTTATGATGAATAAATAGTTCCTCAATTCGTTCTTTATGATTGTCTATTATTCTTCTATGAGAAGAAAAGATATATTTTAAATCCATTTTATTCAACTTAGAAAGAGTTTTAAAATAAGTTCCAAGAATATCAGGATATTCAAAACCCCAAAAAGTTATATTTGGTGTTATCGGGTCTAGAACGGTATCGGCACCAAATAATATTTTGTGATTTTTATCATAAAGTCCTATGTGCCCGGGGGTATGACCTTTCAAATTCAAAACTTCAAATTCATAATCATCAATTTTTAAAGTGTCTCCAAATTTGAGTTCAATAAATTCAACAGGATGGTCGAGTTTAAAATTATAACCTGGGTTGTCAGCTATGGTCATTTCATCTTCATCGACACCATATAGATGTTTAAAACCATCCATCATATTCCAATAAGTGTCATTACTCATTGAATTTATAAATTTTCCATCAACTTTGCTTGCGTATATTTTGCAATTGGCATCACTAAATAAATTTACGAGTCCACTGTGGTCAGCGTGTAGATGAGTGATGACTAAGTCCATATCTTTTATCTCAAGTCCAAGCTCGCTAAGACCTTCTAATAAATCGGACTTTGATTCAGGTTTGTTATATCCGGTGTCAACCAATAAATTTCTATCTTTGCCCTTGATTACATAAGAATTTATAGCCTTTAAAGGGCTTTTAGGCAAAGTAACTTCAAACGTATATATATTTTTAAAAACTTCTTTCATAAGCAACTCCTTTATGATGTTAATATACCCAAAGTTTAAAATCACAAAGAATAAAATTTGTAAAAAACAAATAAAAGTATACTGTTTTTTAGTTGTTTTGAAATATTTAGACAGACAGTTTAGAAAAATTAGAAAACTTAATAACCAAGCCATTTAAAGATATAAAATAAATTTAATTTTAATACCGACCAATTTATTTTAAATTTAAAATTTAATATTAACACCATTGTTTTGTGCTATAATTTTCTTAGTTTGTGAGGATATTAAGATGAATAAAAAGATTTTTAAAAGCGATATTTATTTAATTTTTGATAAATTGTTAAAGACAAGAAAATTAAAAAAAGAAGAATTTGAATTGCTAATCGAAAATAGAGATATGATATTAGATGAAGTATATCTTTCGGCAAAGGCAATCACAAAAAGATTTTTTAATAAAGAAATATATGTCAGAGGCCTTATAGAAATTTCAAATTGTTGTAAAAATGACTGCTATTATTGTGGAATAAGAGCTTCTAATCGTGATGTAAATAGATACAGACTTTCCAAAGAGGAAATATTGGAAAGTGTAAAGCTCGGAACGGAAATAGGATTTAAAACATTTGTGTTGCAAGGTGGGGAAGACAACGGATTTAAAGACGAAGAACTGATGGAGATAATTAGAGAGATTAAAAAAATCAATCCTGAAACGGCAATAACTCTATCGGTGGGGGAGAAAGAGTTTGATGTGTTGGAGAAATATAAATTGGCAGGAGCTGATAGATTTCTATTGAGACACGAAACTAAAAATCAAGAACATTACTATAAACTCCATCCAAAATCTATGAGCCAAGAGCATAGGTTACAAGCTTTAAGTAATTTAAAAAAGCTTGGGTTTCAAACAGGCTCAGGAATTATGGTTGGGTCACCAGGGCAGACAGTATCAAACATAGCAGAGGACTTAGTTTACCTATCGGAGTTAAACCCTGAAATGGTGGGGATAGGACCTTTTATACCGGCAAAAGGGACACCATTTGAAAATGAAGAGAGTGGGTCGGCGGAACTTACGGTATTTTTACTATGCATTTTGAGAATTATGTTCCCAAAAGCCAATATACCGGCCACTACTTCACTTGCAACACTTTCAAAAGAGTGGAGAGATAAGGCAATAGAATTTGCAGCGAATGTATATATGCCGAATATGACCCCGACTTATAGAAGGAAAGACTATGCCCTGTATAAAGATAAAGCTTGTTTCAAAATAGAAGCAGCAGAAAATTTAGAAGAATTAAAAAGTATGTTTGGGAAATTAGGTTACTGTGTTGTTATGAATAGAGGAGATTTTAAAGATGTACAACGTAAAAAGTAAATTAGCTACTGAATTTATAGATAATGATGAAATTTTAGAATCGTTAAAGTATGGGAAAAAGAACAAAGATAACTATGAATTACATAGACAACTTTTACAAAAGGCCAGAAGCTTAAAGGGACTTGCACACAGAGAAGCTGCTATTTTACTAAACTGTGAAGATGAGGAAATAATAGAAGAGATGAAGTCCATAGCAAGAGAGATAAAAGAAAAATTTTATGGGAATAGAATTGTACTCTTTGCTCCACTTTATTTATCAAACTATTGTGTGAACGGTTGTGTATATTGCCCTTACCATAGTAAAAATAAGAGTATTCCAAGAATAAAGCTTACACAAGACGAGATAAGACAAGAAGTAATAGCATTACAAAATATGGGGCATAAAAGAATAGCAGTTGAGCTTGGAGAAGACCCGGTAAACAATCCACTAGACTATGTATTAGAAAGTATAAAGACAATTTACGATACAAAACATAAAAATGGATCAATTAGAAGAATTAATGTAAACATAGCGGCCACAGACGTTGAAAGCTATAAAAAATTAAAAGAAGCCGGAATAGGAACGTATATACTTTTCCAAGAGACATATAACAAAGAAAATTACGAAGCACTTCATCCAACAGGACCAAAGTCAAACTACGCATACCATACAGAGGCAATGGATAGAGCAATGGAAGCGGGGATAGATGACGTAGGGATTGGCGTGTTATACGGACTTGAAAACTATAAATATGAACTCATAGGCCTATTAATGCACGCAGAACATTTAGAAGCCACATTTGGAGTTGGCCCACACACAATTTCAGTGCCGAGAATTTGCCCGGCTGATGACATAGATACAGAAGATTTTAAAAACGCATTAGACGATGAAACATTTGAAAAATTAATAGCCCTCATTAGAATAGCAGTTCCATACACAGGAATGATAATCTCCACAAGAGAATCTATGGAAATGAGAAGAAAGGCTCTTGACCTTGGGGTAAGTCAAATATCGGGGGGCTCAAGAACAGCTGTCGGAGGATATATAAAAGATATAGAATCTGAGTCGGCACAATTTGATGTATCAGATAGAAGGTCATTGCAAGAAGTAGTTAACTGGCTTTTAGAACTTGGACACATACCAAGTTTTTGTACAGCTTGTTACAGAGAAGGGAGGACAGGCGATAGATTTATGAGTCTTTTAAAGAGCGGGCAAATCGTGAACTGTTGCCATCCAAATGCATTGATAACCCTTGAAGAATATATGTGCGACTATGGAAATGAAAAGACTCTTGAAGAGGGAAATAGAATAATAGAAGAAAATTTGAGAGTAATAAAGAATGAAAAAGTTAGAGAGAGAACTAAAGAATACTTGGAGAAAATAAAAAGTGGAGAAAGAGATTTTAGATTCTAAAGGAATTAAAGTTCCAAAGGGAAACAGAATTCATATAGGGATTTTTGGAAGCACAAATGCAGGGAAATCGACATTGGTAAATTTGTTGACAGGGCAGGAAACATCACTCGTGTCGAGTGTTTCAGGGACTACTACAGATCCGGTTTATAAACCGATGGAGATTCAAGGCGTTGGGGCTACAACGCTAATAGATACCGCGGGATTCGACGACTATTCAGAACTTGGAGAAAAGAGAGTCGAGCGTACAAAAAAAGTATTAGAAGAGTGTGATATTTTAATCTATATTGAAAGGAATCAGACTAACGATGAACTTTTGGAAATATTAAAGAGCATAAAAAAACCTCTTATAAAGATAGATAACTCCGGCTCAGAAAAAGAAGGATACACCAAATTTGTCAAAGAAGAAATTTTAGCAAAGATAAGAGAAGTCGCAAAAGAATTGATAGGCGAAAGGCCATTGCTAGAAGGACTTTTAGTAGGTGGAGAAACTGTTGTGTTGGTAATGCCACAAGACTTACAAGCGCCTAAGGGCAGATTGATTCTTCCACAGGTCCAAACTATTAGAGCTCTACTTGACTTGGGTTGCTCAGTATTCTCTTGTAAGACAGATGATTTAGAGCGAACACTTGAATTATTAAAAAATGCTCCGGACATGATTATCACAGATTCACAAGTGTTCGGAGAAGTTTATAAACTAAAACCTAAAAACTCTAAGATAACTTCATTTTCTATACTAATGGCAAGAGCCAAGGGTGATATAACAGAACTTGTAAAAGGCGCAGAAAAAATAGATAAGTTAGATGAAAACTCTAAAATTTTAATTTCAGAAGCTTGTACACACGCTCCACTTGAAGAAGACATAGGGAGAATTAAAATTCCAAAGATGCTAAGAGCAAAGTATGGAGATATGCAAATAGATTTTTCAAGAGGATTGGATTTTCCAAAAGAACTTGACTATGATTTGATAATTATGTGTGGAAGCTGTATGTTTAACAGGGCGAGAGTAATGAATCGAATAGAGAAGGCAAAAACCGCAAAAATCTCAGTTACAAATTATGGACTAGCAATATCAAAATTAAAAGGGATTTTAGATAAAGTGGAGTACTAGTCTTTATGAGGAGAATATGGATTGAAAGATTTTATTATTGGATTGATAATTTTATTGATAGGTCTTGTATTTTATTTTACTAATTTATTCAGTAGATGTACTCAAATAATTTTTGGGTTTGTGGTTCTTATATATTTGATTATTCAGGTTATAAAAATTTTAAAGAATTAAATAGCTTAAAAAGTTAATTTTAATAGCTTTTTTCTTGCAAAATACAAGCCTTTGTGTTAATATACCAAGAGTAACCGCACGAACTAGGTTTAAAATTTTATATTACCTATTAGGCGAGTCTTGAAAATGAGGAGGTGCTACAGTGTACGCAGTAATCGAAACAGGTGGTAAACAATACCAAGTTAAAGTTGGAGACAAAGTAAAGGTTGAAAAGTTAGACGTTGAAGAAGGTTCTAACGTAAGTTTTGACAAAGTCCTTTTAGTTGGTGGAGAATCTACAAAGATTGGTAAGCCTTATGTTGAAGGAGCTAAAGTAGAAGCTAAAGTTCTTGCACAAGCTAAGGATAAGAAAATTGTTGTTTTCAAATACAAATCTAAGAAGAACGAAAGAAAAAGAAGAGGACACAGACAACCATATACATTAGTAGAAATCAGTGCTATTAACTAATGGTTGAGATAACTCTTTATAGGGAAGATGATTTATATTTCGGATTTAGGTCTAAGGGACATGCTGATTATGGAAATTCTGAGTATGATATTGTGTGTGCAGGGGTTTCAATTCTCACTCAAACACTTTATTTTCAAGCGATAAACAATTTGGGTATTGCTGAAGGGGATATCTATGATGAACAAGATTCGGGATATTTAAAGATCGTTTTTAAAAATAAATCTGATTATATAAAGTTACAAGATAGTTTCTTGTTTTTAATTGAGGGACTAAGCTTGTTGGAAAAAAATTACTCGGAGCATGTGATGCTTAAAGTAGATAACAACTCACAGGAGGTGGGATAATGATAAAGTTTGATTTACAGTTATTTTCTTCTAAGAAGGGTGTAGGTTCATCAAAGAACGGTCGTGATTCTAATTCTAAGAGACTTGGGGTTAAGAGAAGTGACGGACAACCTGTACTTAGCGGTAACATTATTGTAAGACAAAGAGGTACTAAGTTCCATCCGGGACTAAACGTTATGCGTGGTAATGATGATACACTATTTGCAACTGCAGATGGAGTAGTTAAATTTGAAACCAAAGGCAGAGGTAACAAAAAGATAGTTAGCGTTTACGCTTAAACACAAAAGTCGTAGAAACCTACGACTTTTTTTCTTAGAAATATTATAGAAATCTTAGCTTTACTTTAATAAGTTTGGCAGGATTTAAATGATATAATTAAAGAGTGATGAAATATGTTTATAGATAGAGCAGAGATAAAATTACAAGCGGGTCATGGCGGAGATGGAGCTGTGGCTTGGAGAAGAGAAAAATATGAGCCAGCTGGCGGCCCTGCGGGCGGAAACGGAGGACGTGGCGGAGATATCATCATAAAGACAGATTCCGGGTTACACACTCTTATGGACTTTAGGTATCAGAAAGTTTATAAAGCTGAGAGCGGCGGAAATGGAATGAACAAGCTCAAGTTTGGTAAAGACGGTGAGGATATAGTGTTGCGTGTTCCTGTTGGAACTCTTGTAAAGGATGCTAAGTCTGGCGGAGTTATTGTTGATTTAAAGAGTGTGAATGATGAGTATGTCATTTGTAAAGGTGGACGTGGCGGAAAGGGAAATGCTAAGTATACCAGTTCTACTAGACAGGCGCCTTCTTTTGCACAGGCCGGTACTCGTGGTCAGGAAAGAGAAGTAATTCTTGAGTTAAAGATGCTTGCGGATGTAGGGCTTGTAGGGTTTCCTAATGTAGGTAAGTCCACTATACTTTCTGTTGTAACTGCGGCTAAGCCTAAGATTGCAAATTATCATTTCACAACTTTGACCCCCAATCTTGGTGTTGTAAGTCTTGGAAATGAGATGAGTTTTGTTATTGCAGACATTCCTGGTCTTATTGAGGGAGCAAGTGAGGGAATTGGCCTTGGTGATGAATTTTTAAAACACGTTGAGAGAACCAAGGTCTTAATTCATGTAATTGACGCTTCTGGTCAAGAGGGTAGGGACCCGATTGAAGATTTTTATAAAATCAATGAGGAAATGAAGAATTATAATGAAAGGCTTTCTCAAAAGAAGCAAGTTATATTTTTAAATAAGACTGATATACCGGGTAGTGAGGAAAATGTTGAAAGGGTAAAGAAAGAGTTATCTAACTATAAGATATTTGCCGGTTCATCAGCCACTACTGAAAATTTAAATGAGCTGATGAAAGCTGTTTACACTGAACTTCAGAGTGTCGAAGAGCAAGAATATGAAACTTATGATGAAATCCATGTTGAAGAGGAAGTTCGTGAAGAGGGAATCAAGGTATATATAGAAAATGATGAGTATATTGTAGATGGACCTTATATTGACAAGTTGTTGAGATCTACTAATTTTGAAGATAGAGATTCACTTCGTTATTTCCAAGAAAATTTGAGAAAGAACGGAGTTGTGGAAAAACTTAAGGAACTTGGCGTAGGTGAAGGGGACTCGGTGTTTATCGGAGACTACGAATTTGAGTTTTTTGAATAGGAGTAAAATGTTAACAGGAAAGCAAAGATCATATTTAAAGTCAATTGCCAACACTTTAAATCCATTGATTCAAGTTGGCAAGGGTGGTATTGGAGATGGAGTGTTATCTCAAATAGATAAGAGTTTGGAAGACCATGAGTTGGTAAAGATAACTGTTCTAAAAAATTCACCTGTAGAAGCAAGAGAGATTGTAGAAGAGATATTAGATGCTACAAATGCTGAGTTTGTACAACAAATAGGAAATAAACTTACTATTTATAGAGAATCTAAGGAAAATAAAAAGATAGAGCTGTAAGGTTTGAATAATGAAAAAGTATGGCATAATGGGTGGGACTTTCAATCCTATTCATCTTGGACATTTGATGATAAGTGAATATATCAGGGTGGATATGGGACTTGATGAGATAATTTTTGTTCCAACTGGAAATCCACCTCACAAAGAAACTACTGATGCAAGTCTTAGGTATGAGATGGTTGAGTTGGCAGTTCAGGAAAATAAGTATTTTTCTATTTCAGATATTGAAGTGAAAAATAGTGACATAAGTTACACTGTGGACACTATTTCTAAGTTAGAAAGTGAGCTTGACGGAAAAATTTATTTCATAATTGGCTCAGACACTCTTTTTCAACTAAAGACTTGGAAAAAGATAGACCTTTTATTTAAAAGGGTTGAATTTATTTGTGCTATTAGACCTGAATATGTGTCTACTCAAATTTTGGCTCTTGAGCTGAAATATTTAAAGCAAAAATATGATGCCAAGATTAATATAGTAGAAACCCCGCTTTATGAAATTTCTTCTACTGATTTGAGAAATAGAATTTCCAAGGATAAATCAGTTAAGTATCTCATACCAGATGTTGTTATAGATTTTATAAAAGAGAAGGAATTGTACAAGTGATAGAAAAATATAGAGATGAAATAATCTCCTTAATAGGAGAAAAGAGATTTGAACACACTTTAAGAGTGGCGGATGAAGCTCAAAAACTTGCTAATATACATGGGGTTAATATTAAAAAAGCTAAGATAGCGGGTCTTTTTCACGACTGCGCCAAGATAAGAGATTTGAATTTGCTACTTGAAAAATGTAGGGAATACAATCTTGAACTCACTCATGATATGCATTTTTCACCACAGATAATTCATTCTTTTTTGGGCGCTGAAATAGCGAAGCAAAGATACGGAATAGATGATGAAGAAATTTTAAATGCTATAAGATTTCATACTACCGGCAGAGCTAATATGACTATGCTGGATAAGGTTATATATTTGGCTGATTATATAGAGCCTATGAGAAACTTTACTGGTGTTGAGAGAGCTCGTAAGTTGAGTTATGAGGATATTGATTTAGCTATGTTGGAAAGTTTGAATAATACAATTTTGTTTTTGGCAAAAGACATGAATTATATTGCGAGATATACTTTTGATGCCAGAAATTACTTATTGGAGATGAGGAATGGGAAGGTTTTTTAAGGCGTTTTTCGCTACATTATTAATTCTTATTGTAGTGTTTGTAGGGTCTATAGGATATTTTTTATTAAAAAACCATATTGAAAATCCTAGTGATTTCTTTAATGAAGTGTTTAATGATAGTACTAAAAGAGAAACTTTTATAGTTATGGGAGTGGACGTAAAGGACGTTAAGAATATTGAAAATGGCACACGTTCAGATACTATGATGATTGTAAGTATTGATACCGGGACTGGAAAGACTGATATAATTTCTGTGCCGCGTGATACTTATGCTAAGATTGAGGGACATGGAAGACAAAAATTAAATCATTCCTTCAATTTTGGTGGTCCTGAGTTGACTTTAAAGACTATTAATGATACGCTGGGAACAAATATAAAGAATTATGTTGTAGTGGACTACGGCTTTGTAAAAAAGGTAACTGATGTAGTTGATGGAGTGGAAGTGGACGTTCCTATGGATATGAAATATAATGATGAGTATTCTGATCCTCCTCTACACATAGATCTTAAAAAGGGTGTCCAAACTTTAAATGGCGAAGAGGCTATACAGTTTTTAAGATTTAGAAAGGGCTATGTCAATCAAGATTTAGGTAGGGTTGAAGCTCAGCAACAATTTGCCGGAGCTTTTTTGTCGAAGTTGAAGGAGCCTAAAACTTGGCTTAAGGCACCACTTTTACTGCAGGCGTATGAGCAATATACTGATACCAATATGCCTTTTTCAACTGTTATGAAGCTTGGAAAGAATGTTGGTGGGTTTAGAATGGAAAATATAGAAAAGCATACTTTACCTGGTAGAGCTGGATACAAGAATAAGATTTCTTATTTTTTTCTAGATGAAAATGCGACGGATAAATTGCTTAGAGAATTGGATTTAAAGCAAGGAGAGTAAATGGTAAATAAAAAACTTGAGATTATAAAAAACGCATGTGAAGATAAAAAGGGCATGGATATTCAAGTTTTGGATATTCAAGAGATGTCAGGTATTGCAGAATATTTTGTCATAGTTAGTGGCAATTCATCAACTCAAGTTTCTGCTATAGCAGATGAAGTTGAAGAAAAGATGGCAGAGGCAGGTTTTGAACCTACTAATAAAGAAGGCCGAAATTCAATGAGATGGATTCTATTGGATTTTGATGATATAATAGTACATGTATTCCACAAAGATGAAAGGGAGTACTATAATATTGAGAGACTTTGGTCTAATAGAGACAATTTTAGTGACAAGGGGGAAATATGAAAATAATTCAAACAGAAAAGGCACCTGCAGCAGTAGGTCCATATTCACAAGGTACGATAGTTGGTAATTTAGTATTTACTTCAGGACAACTTCCGTTAGTTCCAGAAACTGGGGAATTAGTAACTGATGATATCAAAAAAGCTACTCAACAAAGTTTAGACAATGTAAAGGCTATTGTTGAAGAAGCTGGTTCAAGCGTTGATAAAATTGTAAAAGTAAACATCTTCTTAGATAACATAGCCGATTTTGCAGCAGTAAATGAAGTTTATACTGAATTTTTCGGGGACCACAAACCAGCAAGATCTTGTGTAGAAGTTGGAAAACTTCCTAAAAATGGTCTTCTTGAAATAGAGGCAATAGCTGAATTATAATTTACTTAAGTAGAGCTTTTTATAAGCTCTACTTTTATATCCAAATCTAGACTATAAAATATACTTATAAAGTAGCAGGCAACAAACTTAAATATAGTGATGTATGGAATATTTTTGAAGCTTTAATACTTATTTTATTGTTTTTTAAATTTTTCATTTGTCAAATTAAAGAGATAAAAATTTAAATTTAAAAAAGGAAGCTAACTAAGAAAAGTAGCTTGAACTTTCAGACTGCTTTTTTATAGATAAGTCCTTATATTTGTGAATAAGTTTTGTTCAAGCTTATTCTTCTATTTCCCAACTTATACCATCGTTTATGGATTTATATTTATAAAGCTTTCCATTTGTGTCTTTAAATGTTAATTTTATTACTTCATCTTCTATAAGTCCATCTAGAAAGGCTGAATTTTCAGGCAACTCTGAAATATATTTTATTTTTTCTCCTTCTTCAAGTCCAAAGTAATATAAATTTTGGTGCATAGCCTTGTCAACTGATATAATAACATAATTGGAATCTTTAATTTTATTTATATATTCAGGCCCCTTATATTTGTTTATTAGTTCCTCTCTTTCTGTTAGGCTTAAAGGCTTTATTTCTTTTTTTATAGGTTTTTTATTTTCATTAGGTTTTTTAGATTTAATTTTTTCTTTTTCATAATTGCCCTTAATAAGTGCTTCTAAATTTTTTTCATTTAATTCAGGCAAATAATTGTAGCTATATAATTTTTCCATAGTAAAAAAGCTTTTTTTTCTATAAAATACATAATAAGTATCTAAAAATCCTTCATCTTGATAATAGTAAACCTGGTTCTTAAACTCAATTTTATTATTGGATTTTCCAGCAAAAACAGAAAATAGGATTAAAAAAAACACTATTATAGTTGATAGTAGAAAAAATGAAATTATTACAATTATTTTTAAAAATTTTTCAACTTTTTCTCTGGCTTTGATTTTTTTAAGAAATATTAAAATCCAAATACTTAGACTAAATACTATCAAAAAATTTATTCCCAATAAAAGATTATTTATTATCGGTATCCAAACAATATACTTAAAACTAAACATTATTGCCAAAGAAAATAATAGACACAGTACAAATATAACTGGTCCTTTTATATCTTTTATAGTATTCAAGTGAAAATCCCCCTTTATTTTTTTCATTATAGCATAAAGTTATAAAAGATTTATGTCAGAACGTAGACAAACCCCGAAATTTTTTCGGGGTTTGTCTACGTTCTGAAAACCACCAACCAAGGTGGTTTTAATATTATTCAAAAAATTCTGCAGGATCAGCTTTTTCATCGTGCGTTTTAATTGGTTTAAAAGTTATACGTGCTATGTTGAATGCATGGTCTCCAATTCTTTCAAGCGTACCAATGATGTCTACAAAAAGTGATGTTTCAACTGTTGCTTTTACGTGTCTTGTAGTAAGTCTATTGAAGTGTGATTCTCTTAATCTATACTCCAATTGATTTAATTTGTTTTCATCATCTTTCATAGTATCATAAAGTGATATATCATTAGTTTTAAAAACTTCTACAGCATTTATATATATATTGCTAATAAGATCGTATACGTCTTTTAATTCTTCCATTGCATCTTCACTGATCTTTTCACCAGAGTCATAAATCATTGCATAGTATTCTGCTAAATTCTGAGCTAAATCTGATATTCTCTCAAAGTTTTTTTGAACTTGTAAATCTACTGAGTATTCCAAAATCATATCTGAAGATAAATTTTCTTTTGAAATTTTTAGTAGGTAAGTTGCTATTTCCGTATCTTGTGAGTTTACTATTTCTTCTATTTGATTTACTTTGTCAAAGTATTTTTTATCTCCAGTTTCAAGATATTGTTGTGAAGTTTGAAGAGTCTGAAGAGCTAGAGCAGAAGCAGATTCGATAGCGAGTCTTGCTTGTTTTAAAGCACCGGCTGGAAAATTTTTAATCATTTGTTCATCAAATTCAACTTTACCATAGTCAATTGCAAGCTCATCTTTACCTGGCATAAGTCTGTCAAGTATTTCTCCAAATTTAGAAATGAATGGTAAGAATATAAGCATACCTAAGAAATTAAACATGAAGTGTCCAACAGCTATAGTCATCATCTTGTTGAGTTCAAATTTTTCAGCAATGAACAACAAGATATGGTAATAAGGCGTGATTAAAATTAAAAATACTACAGATACTCCAACGTTAAATATAATGTGAAATAAGGAGGTCTTTTTAGCAGAAACAGTACCGCCTATAGATGCCAAAAGGGCAGTTATTGTAGTACCTATATTTGCACCAAATACTAATCCAAGAGATGCTTTTAGTGTTAGTGCATCTGTTTGATATAGTGATTGTACAATACCTACAATGGCACTTGAAGATTGTATTACTCCTGTCACTATTGCGCCAACTATAGCTCCAAATACAGGTGTAGTTGACATTTTAACAACAAAAGTTTCAAATCCTGCAATGTTTTTTAAATCTTTAAGGGCACCGCCCATCATATTTAGTCCAATGAATAAAAGTCCAAATCCTATTATTATTTCACCAGCATAAGTACTTCTCTTTTTGTCAGAGAGCATATATATTAAAACACCAACTAATATAATAAAGTATGCTAAATAATCTAAATCAAAACCTATTAAGATTGCTGTCACTGTAGTACCGATATTGGCACCAAGTGTTATACCTATAGCTTGTTTAAGATTCATAAGACCTGCTCTAACCAAGCTTATGGCGATTACTGTAGTGGCTGATGATGATTGCATTATACCCGTCATGAGTATACCTACAAATATTGCACTGATTGGAGAAGATGTATATTTTTCTATATAACTTCTAATCTTAGTGCCGGCAAAATTTGTCAAACTATCTCCCATAAGTTTAATACCATATAGGAAAAGTGCTAAACCTCCTGCTATAAATTGCCAATTAATTTCAGCAAGAGTAATTGTTTGGTCCATTAATTTCCTCCGTATAATTTATTATATAAATAACATCTATAATTATAACAAATTTTATAATTATGAACCATTTTAAAATTAAAATTTAAGGTTTACTTTTAAAGTTTTTTATGTTATTTTCTTAATAAGAAAAACATTTTCATATTTCTTCAGGGCGAGGTGTAATTCCTCACCGGTGGTGATAGTCCACGAGTCGAAAGATTGAATCGGTGAAATTCCGATACCGACGGTTATAGTCCGGATGGGAGAAGAGTATTTAGGCAGGATAATTTATCTTGCTATAATTTGACGTCCATCCGGAGCTCTGTGAGCTTCGGTTTTTTTATGTAAGAAAATATGATTTTGTTTCATTTATAAAGGAGGCGATATTTATATTTTCTGAAGAAAATAAATTTATGAAGAGAGCCCTTGAATTGGCAGAGATGGGAAGGGGATTTACAAAGACAAATCCATTGGTTGGAGCAGTTGTGGTAAAAGATAACAAAGTAATAGCTGAAGGTTATCATCACAGATATGGAGATAATCATGCAGAAGTGGATGCGCTTAATAAGGTGAATGGATTGGCAGAAGGAGCAACTATGTATGTAACTTTAGAGCCGTGTTCACACTATGGGAAGACACCACCTTGTGCAGACAGGATTATAAAAGAAAAATTAAAAAGAGTTGTGGTTGCAATAAGGGACCCTGATGAAAGAGTCTCTGGAAGAGGAATAGAAATTTTAAAAAGAGAGGGAATTGAAGTTGAAATTGGAATGCTTGAAGATGAAGCAAAGTTTCAGAATAGAGTTTTCTTACTGAATAAATCTATGAAGAGACCATTTATAACACTTAAATTTGCAACTACTCTTGATGGGAAAATAGCGACGAATTCTGGAGAAAGTAAGTGGATTACAAATTCTACTTCAAGACAAGATTCACACATCTTAAGGAGTAAGGTAGATGGAATATTGGTTGGGAAAAACACAGCTATTAAAGATAATCCATTATTAACTAACAGAAGTGGTAAAGGATATAATCCAATTAGAATTTTATTAGACAGTGAGCTTGAAATAGACTCTAACTACAACATTTATAATTTTGAAGCTAAGACAATTGCTTTTACAAATTCTTCTGATTTAGAAAAGTACAAAAATTTAACGGATAAAGGTGTTGATATAGTAAGGATTTCAAGAGATGGGGATGGTTTAAATTTAAATGAAATTTGTGAAGAACTTTTAAAGAGAGATATAGCTCATATATTAGTTGAAGGCGGCTCTAAAATTCACTCTTCGTTTATAAGGTCCGGATTGGTAGATGAAATTTATCATTATATAGCTCCAAAATTGATAGGTGGGGGAAAGTCTGTTGATGATGGAGTGGGAATATTAAATTTATCTGATAGTTTGAACTTTAATATAATCAGTACAAAAAATTTAGATGGAGACATTTTAATACATGGAGTGAGAGATGTTTACGGGGATTGTTGAAGAAATAGGAACACTTAGAAAAATTGAAAAGAGAGTAGATAGAATTACTATTTGTGTTGATTCAAAATTAGTTTTAGAAGATGTGAAACTTGGAGATAGTATTGCAACTAATGGTGTGTGTTTAACAGTTACAAAATTTGGAGATGATTTTTTCACGGCTGATATGATGCGTGTCACGGCTGAAAAATCTACATTAAATAGTTTAATTTCTGGGAGTAAATTGAATTTGGAACGAGCTGTAAGACCGATGGACAGATTAGGAGGACATATCCTGCAAGGTCATGTTGATACAGTTGGCAAAATAATTTCCAAAATACCAAATAAAGATGGCTATTTACTTGAGATAAGTGTTGAAGATGAGTTTAAAACACAGTTTGTTGCACAGGGTTCCATTGGGTTAAATGGAGTGAGTTTAACTTTAGCTAGTGTGAATAGAAATTCTTTTATGGTATCTCTTATTCCTGAAACATTAGCGAGGACAAATTTAGGAGATTTAAATTTAGGAGATAGTATCAACGTAGAGTTTGACATACTTGGAAAATATATAAATAGATATTTTGAATTTAAAAATGAAAATGGTGAATCTAAAATAGACATGGAATTTTTGAGAAAATATGGTTTTTAGGGGGAATTATGTGGAATACAGTTGATGAAGCATTAGAAGCGTTAAGAAGAGGAGAAATAATATTTGTTTTGGACGCAGAGGACAGAGAAAATGAAGGAGATATGATTTTAGCGGCAGAGTTTGCAACAACTGAAACTTTAAATAAAATGGCATCTATGGCAAAGGGACTTATCTGTATGCCAATGAGTTCGAAGGAAGCGGCAAGACTTTGTTTGGAACCTATGGTGAGTAAAAATACTGATAATCATGAAACTGCATTTACAGTTTCGATAGACCATGTTGAAACAACTACAGGGATTTCAGCAGAGGAGAGAGCTTTTACGGCGAGAATGTGTTGTGATGAGAACGTAAGGGCAATTGATTTTAGAAGACCGGGGCATATGTTTCCACTTATAGCTAAAGATGGTGGTGTTTTAGAGCGTGAGGGACATACAGAAGGAACTGTAGACTTGTTAAGACTTGCTGGTTTAAAAGAAATAGGATTGTGTTGTGAAATAATGGAAGAAGATGGCACCATGATGAAAAGAGACAGGTTAAAGGAAATGGCTGATAGTTTAGGAGCTGTTTTTATTCACATAGATCAAATTAAAAAATACAGAAAGACAAATGAAAAATTAGTAGAAAGAGTTACAAAGTGTAAACTTCCAACAAAGCATGGAGTATTTACAGCTTATGGTTATATAAATAAATTGAACGGAGAGCACCACGTTGCAATGGTAAAAGGGGATGTATCAGATGGTAATGATGTTTTGTGCCGAGTACATTCAGAGTGTTTGACAGGTGATGCTTTTGGTTCTGCGAGATGTGATTGTGGGGAACAATTAGCTGAGGCAATGAGAAGAGTTGAAAAAGAAGGCAGAGGAATAGTCTTGTATATGAGGCAAGAGGGCAGGGGAATAGGCCTTATAAATAAACTTAGGGCCTATGAATTACAAGATAAAGGAATGGATACTGTAGAGGCTAATTTAGCCTTGGGATTTCCTGAAGATGCGAGGGAGTACTATATAGGAGCTCAAATTTTAAAGGATTTAGGAGTTAAGAAGTTGCAACTCATGACAAATAATCCTGATAAAGTATATAATCTTGAGGAATATGGAATTGAGATTACTAAGAGAGTTCCAATAGAAATACATTCAAATGAAACAGATAGATTTTATTTGGAGACAAAAGCTAAAAAGATGAGTCATATATTAAAAGAATTTAAAACTGAGGAGATTATGTAATGAGAATTATTGAGGGGAATTATTCAGCAAAAGAAAGTAAGGTAGCGATTGTTGTGAGCAGGTTTAACGAATTTATCACATCTAAATTACTTGGTGGTGCTATAGATTGCCTTAAAAGACACGAGATAGAAGATGATAGTATAACAGTGTGTTGGGTTCCGGGAGCTTTTGAAATACCTCTTTTTGCACAAAAATTGGCAAATACGCAAAATTATGATGGTGTGATTTGTTTGGGAGCTGTTATAAGGGGAAGTACACCTCATTTTGATTATGTATGTAGTGAAGTTTCAAAAGGTGTGGCGAAGATATCTTTGGATACAAACTTGCCAGTTGCATTTGGAGTTCTCACAACAGAATCTATAGAGCAGGCTATAGAAAGAGCCGGTACAAAAGCGGGGAATAAAGGTTATGATGCTGCAATGACGGTAATAGAATCTATTAATCTTATAAAAGAGATAAAAAATATTTAATGCGCACAAAAAAGAGCTTTTGATTAATGGCAAATTAGATTTGCTAAAAATCATAAAGCTCTTATATTTCTAATAAAATCACTTGATTTTGTTCGAGTGATTTTTTTATATCTATTATTCTCTGATTGGATGAACCTCTAAATTTTAAACTCAAGTCTTTAAGGCTGTTTATAAATAAGCCATCAACAAGAACATCACAGAGTTTTAAAAGTTCAAGCTTTTTATCGTCTTCTAATATTTGTTCGAAAGTATATCCTGAATAAACCCAAATGGATTTAGATGTGTAACCTCTTATTTCTCTGACTACTGATGTTAAATCGGGAATATTTTGGAATGGTTCACCACCAAGAATAGTTAGTCCATTGTTTACAGACTCACTCAAGTGGTCTATTATTTCAGCAGTTTGAACATCAGTCCACAATTCTCCGAACATGAAGTCTTGATATTCTTGATTGAAACATTCTTCGCAATGGTGAGTACATCCTGTTACAAAGAGACTAGTTCTTATTCCCGGACCATTTGCAACATCGTATCTTCTTATTTGTCCATATCTCATTAGATATGCAAAACCCTATCATGGATTTCCTTAGTTCTGCCTTCATTCCAGAAGTTTTCTCCAAGATATCCACAAGTGCGTCTTACAACTGTAAGTGTAGATTTATCTTTGTTGTGGCATTGAGGACATTCCCATTCATTATCAGAATTTAATTTAATTTCTCCGTCATAACCACATTCAGCACAATAATCACTTTTAGTGTTGAACTCAGCATATTGAATGTTGTCATAGATGTATCTAACTATTGTTTCAAGTGCTTCTAAGTTATGAGACATATTAGGTATTTCAACATAAGAAATACATCCGCCAGTAGACTTATCTTGGAATTTAGATTCAAATGCAAATTTTTCAAATGCAGAAATTTCTTCTCTTACATCAACATGGAAAGAGTTAGTATAGTAGCCTTTGTCTGTTACATTTTCAATGACACCAAATCTATTTTTATCTATACTTGCAAATCGGTTAGTAAGTGACTCAGCAGGAGTTGCGTATAGAGTGAATTTTATTCCTGTTTCTTCAGTCCATTTCTTAACTGCATCGTTTAAACTATCCATTATTTTCATAGCAAAATCATAACCTTTAGGATCAGTGTGAGACACACCTTTTGTTAGGTAAGTAGCCTCATATATACCGATATAGCCCATTGAAACAGTTGAATAACCATTTTCAAGAAGAGAAGCTATGGATTCATGTTTGCCAAGTCTTGCAATAGCCCCATGTTGCCAATGGATAGGCGATGAATCGGAGTTAACTTTTTTAAGATGTTCATATCTTAAAATACCAACTCTCTTAACTAATTCAAGTCTTTTCTCAAGAATTTCAAAGAATTTTGACTCGTCGCCTCCAGCAAGGATTGCAATTTGAGGTAGGTTAAGAGAACAAGCTCCCATATTGAATCTACCTTCGAATTGATACTGTCCTTTGCTATTTTTCCAAGGTGGCAAAAATGCACGACAACCCATAGGACTAAATACATTGCCCTCATAATTTGCTTTCATTTTTTTAGCAGAAATATAGTCAGGATACATTCTCTTTGCAGTACACCTGATTGCAAGGGAAGTCAGATAATAGTATTTAGATTCAGGTTTTACATTATTTTCATCAAGTACATATATTAATTTAGGGAATGCAGGAGTTACATATACTCCAGCATCATTTTTAATACCTTGAATTCTTTGTTTTAAAATTTCTTCGATTATTTGAGCAATTTCATCTATATAAGGGTCATTATCTTCAAGTTGCATAAATAAAGTTACAAAAGGAGCTTGACCGTTAGAAGTCATCAAAGTATTTATTTGATATTGAATGGTTTGTATACCACTTTCTAAATCTTTTTGAGTCATCTTGGCTGCCATCTTTTCTGCAAGTTTGATATCGCCAAGAGTATCTATAGCAAGAGTTAGATTCTTATCGTAAGAACGTCTTAAGTATTTGCCCAAGCATGCAATGTTAATACTTTGACCGCCATATTGATTAGATGCAATTTGAGCTATTATTTGAGTCATAACATTACAAGCTACTTGGAAGGACTTAGGAGTTTCAATCATTTTTCCGTTTACCACAGTCCCGTTATCTAGCATATCCTTAATATTAACCAAACAACAGTTGAAAATAGGTTGAATTATATAATCCATATCATGAATATGAATTGCTCCACATTCATGAGCATCTACTAAGTCGGCAGGAATCATTTTACGTTTCGCAATATCTTTTGAAACTTCTCCAGCAATTAAATCACGTTGAGTGGATGCAATTATGGCATTTTTATTTGAATTTTCATCCATTATATCAAAATTCGTCTGATTTAATAGGCCTAAAATTTCTTTATCTGTTGTGTTTTGTTCTCTCTTATAAGATTGAACTGCTTTATAATTTTCATAAGCTCTTGCAGTTGCAGGGTTATTGTTTTCAATTAATTTATAATATACAAGTTCTTCTATAGATGATATGGAAATTGGCTCCATACTTAACATAGCTTGTTCTTCAATTTCAGCAGCTATTTTTCTAGCTTGACCTTCTATGTATACGCCACTCATTGAATTCATTGCTTTTTCAATTGCAATTTCTATTTTTTTACCGTCAAAATCTGCTCTTCTGCCGTTTCTCTTTATAACTTCTAATATTGCCATATAATCCTCTCCTTTTCCGCTTATGTAATTATACTATATATGGTGGATAATATCAATTGGATAGATATATGAATACTATATATTGGGGAATATGCTAAAGGTGTATATTAAGGGATTTTAAGGATAAAAATAAAAATATTAAGATATAAATTGAATGTATAATAAAAAATAAAAGTAGAATTGTAAATAGTTATATAATGTTTAAATTGTAAAATTAATCAAGATATTTATATAAGATATCAGTAGATTAGTTTTTTCCCTTAAATGATTATTTATATCTCTTATTTTATTTGCATCTATGGTTTGTTATTTAAATTCTCTTAAAATTGTAAAATGATGTCTGTACAAAAATTTTGCTATTTATCCAGAAAAATAACCCTCTTTATTTAATAACTCTATCTTATTTCTATAATTCTAGTGGAAGATATTTACTACTCATATTGACTTAGTGTGTTTATGGCTATTAAAATTACATGAAGTTAGTCAATATAAGTTTTAATTTTTATTTGGTGTCGTGTTTAATTTTACAATTTATCACATAAAAATATTATTTATGATATACTTAATTTATATAAACTATAAAAAGTAAGAAGAGTATAAAAAAGGCATGAGTATTCAAGAATATTATTACAGCACAAGAAAAATAAGCAGTGTTATAGGACTTTAAGAAAAACCTTTTCAGAGAAAGAGGTGGATTATGTAATTTTTGTAAATGAAAATTTTTAATTAAGTGTGGGGTGTGAATTTGAAGATATATATTTTTTCAGATGTAGTATGTACTTGGTCGTGGGGAGAAGAAAAAGTTTTAAGGGCAATAGATTATTTATTTGATGGGAAAGTTGAGTTTGAAAATATAATGGGGGGGATGATTTCTGATTACCATGATATACTTCCAATGAATATGAAAGACAAAGATTCTGATGAAACTGCAAATGCAATTTTAAAACAAATTTGGATAGCTGGTTCTACAATACATAAAATGCCTGTGTCGAGCAAATTACCGAATTTGCTTTCTAGAAAAAATCCAAGTACAAATAAGTTAGATAAATATTTTATATCTGTTAGAGAAATAGCTCCAGAAAAGGCGAATATTTTTTTAAGAAGATTGAGAGAAGATACCATACTCTATGGAGTAAATACAATGGACATTGAAAATATTATTCCTATTTTAAAGGAAATAGGAATAAATGAAAAGGAATTTATAGAGATATTTGAACGAGACTCTGCTCAAATTTTTTTAGAGGATAGAATGAGTACATTTGATAGAAGATTTGATAATTTTCCAAATTTTATGTATGTGGATAATGAGGGAAAGGAATTTATAGCTAAGGGATACAAAACAAAAAAGGAATTATTAAATTTTATACATGAACATTCTGATTTAAGAGAAAAGGAAATAGAGGAAGATGAAGTAAATATCTTAAATTTTATAAAAAAATATAAAAAAGTATTTTTACATGAGTTTTATGAATTGTTTATAGATGAAGAGTTTGTAAAAAATTCACTTAGCAGTTTAAAATCTAAAAATTTAATTGAGATTAGACCTATAGAAAGTACTGAGGAAATATATTTACTATAAGAGGTATAATATGGAAGTTTTAATAGTTGTGGATATGCAAAACGATTTTATAAATGGAAGTTTGGGTACTAAAGAAGCGGTTAATATAGTACCAAATGTAAAAGACAAAATTGATAGTTTTGAGGGGAAAATATATTACACAAGGGATACTCATGGAGAAGATTATCTTGAAACTGAGGAAGGGAAGAATTTACCGGTTAAACATTGTATTAAGGGAACTGATGGTTGGGAAATTCATCCTGATTTGGCAATAAAAGGTAAGATTTTTGATAAGGGATCATTTGGAACTGTTGAATTAGCTGAAGAGTTAAGGGAATTGGAGAGAGAAAATAAAATTGACAGCATAACTTTAGTTGGACTTTGTACAGATATTTGTGTAGTATCAAATGCACTTCTAATAAAATCATATCTGCCTAATATACCTATAAAAGTTGATGAGAGTTGTTGTGCGGGTGTGACTTTAGAAAGTCATGAAAGTGCAATTAAGACTATGAAGATGAATCATATACAAATCATATAGTTAAAATAATATTAAAGAAGAGGTTGTTGCAAAAGTCTCAGAATGAAAAAAGACGAGGAAACTAATAAAAATCCTCACCTTTTTCTAATACAATGTACGACTCAGAAGGAATATTTTCATCAAGAGAAATAGAAGAATCTTGTAAATATGATTTAAGAATTAAATATCTACTAGATACACAACAACTCCCGGACCATAGCACAATAAACAGATTTAGGCAAAAAATAGCAGAAATAACACCAGGTATACTTAATCAAATAGTAGAGAAATTAATAGAAGAAAATCAAATAGATATGTCAAGTATATATAGATGGAACAAAAATAGAAGCCTACGCCAACAGATATAGCTTCGTATGGAGAAAAAGCATAGAAAAATATCAAGAAAAGCTAAGAATTAAAGCTATAAAACACTTAGGACTTAATGAACATTCAACAGCAGAAGAAGTCCTTGAAGTAGTAAGAACAGTTTTTAACTCAATTGCAAAAGAATGTATAGATAAAAATATAGAATTTGTATATGGACAAGGAAAAATAAAAAACAAATTCAACGAGATTGTGAAATGCTAAAAGACTGGAAAGAAAAGTTTGAAAAATACAAAGAACATCTAGAAATAATGGGAGAGAATAGAAACTCATACTCAAAAACAGATTATGATGCAACATTCATGCGAATGAAAGAAGACCATATGAAAAATGGTCAACTAAAACCGGTATACAACATACAACTAGCAAGTGCATCAGGATTTATCATAGGAGAAAACATATCACACCATCCAAATTGCATATATACATTAAACCTATTCCTAAATAAATTACAAAAATAATAAAAAAGAACTTAGAAATCATAAAATAAAAAGCTGATTAAGAAAAAATTTTCGAAAGTATAGCTATATTTAGTGTACTCATTTTTAAAAGAAATTGACTAAATTAATATAGAAGAAAATTTTCAATCAAAAAATATAATATCTAAATTCAATTATTTAATTAAAAAGTGATGTGCAAAATAGAATTGTCTATCTTTGCAACATCACTTTTAAGATTCTAAATATTGAATTACATTCATGTAAAATTCTTCTGGATTTTTTTTAAATCTATCACAGATGCCTATCGCATATTGCTCAGAAGGGACTTCAAGGTTTAAATTAAAGATGTCTACTTCAAATTCAATTATAGCTAGGTTTACAAAGAATCTTTCATTTTCTTTTTTATAGTTAGCTATTATAGAATTTTCGTAGTCAGTAGGTTCTTTCAGGTTTTCAATCTCTTTATCTATCGAATTTACAATATTTTTAGGTAGACGATCATTGAACATTTCAAGAGCGATTTGACCTTCTTCAGTCAATTGGATGTAATGGTCAATAATTTCAACAAAGCCATTGTCGTATAACTCTCCTAAATATTGTTTATAAAAAAAATAATTTAAAAATTCATTTTTTAATATGAAAGAAGTTAAATCATCTTCATGAAACGTATTAGAAGATTTTTGAATTATATACAAAATGATTAATTTATTTTGAGCTAACTCTTGGATATTAAAAGTTTCCATATAATCCCTCCTAATTTATTATATCATTTAGGATGAAAGTTTTAAATATTTATTCGATTTGATATAATTATGGATAATGTTTGATATGAAGCACAAAGTTTTAAGGGTTGTTATATTTTTTATAATTTTAATTAGTAGTCAAATTACATTGAGTAAAATATTGGCAATAATGAAAGATATGAGTTTAAAATTAGATATTATGTTGAGGCAAAAAAATGAAGATAAATTTAAATCGTAGAAAATATAAAAAGAAAAATTTAAATGTTTTGAGTGTAAATACATTTACTCTTTTACTTTCTATATTATTTTTATTGATAGGAAATTATATACAGAGCAAAAATTTTTTTAGAGGAACATTTATAAATGAAATTTTTATAATTTTAATACCAGCACTATTTATTGCGGGTACGGGAAAGTTTACTCATGTTTTAAGAATTAAATACATAAGTTTAAAAAATATATTTAGAGTCATTTTGATGACAATATTATCATATCCAATAATTTTATTAGTAAATGGTTTGTTTTTAAGTATATTTTCAAATATAACAGAGTTAAATAATTTTTCTATGGATGTAGTAACTAGAGATATGAACCTAAGTGGATATTTATTTTATATGTGTTTGGTACCTGCTATATGTGAAGAGATATTTTTTAGAGGAGCTCTTATAAATTCATATGATATTTATGGACCAAAATTTGCAATTTTTATGAGTGCATTAGTTTTTGCATTATTTCATTTTGATATTCAAAATTTTTTGGCGCCACTTCTTCTAGGAATAATGTTTGGTAATTTTTTAGAACTTACAGGTTCAATTTTTGCATGCATGATTGCTCATTTTGTAAATAATGTAATAGCTCTAATTTCAGCAAGATATGTGAACGATTCTCTATTTAGCTATTTACAAAGTACTTCGTTGGCTAGGGATATAGGCTCTTTACAATTATATATAATAACTTTATTGATTATTTTATCAGGAATATCAATTTTTATTTTAAAGAATATGTATAGAAAAATGTATTTTGAGAAGAAAAGAGAAGATGAATTTTACGGGCGTAGGCAGAGAATTAGAGCAGCTCAAACTTTTGATTTTTTTAATTTTGTGCCAATAATAGCATTATTTATTTTGTATTTTATTTATTATAAAGTTGTTTTTTATTAAAAGCGACCTAGTAATATGTCAAGAGGATAAAAAATAATTTTTTATCCTTAAAAAGGAAAAAACCGCATGACAAAAAGACCCTATAAAAAGCAGGTTAAAAAATTAAGCTAAGTTGTTCTACTCAACATAATTGTTGGAGTAGAGTTGATTTTTGCTCAGCAAACTAAAAATCAATCCAATAAATTTACGAGTTGTTAGTGCGAGGGCTCTTTTGTGTTTGTGTATTGTGGATTCATCATATTTCTTTTGATAAAAATTCTTGTATTCAGGAATATGACGAATAATACTGCTTGTAGCTTCAAAAAGATAATACCTAAGATACTTGTTACCAGTTTTAGTCATTCTAGTATTGTCAGAAGAAAAAGACCCTGATTGAGTTTCTCTCCAGGTAATACCGGCATACTTCGCTAATTTATCATTAGAATCAAAATTAGAAATAGTGCCAATTTCTGATAAAATACCAGAAGCAAATACAGGACCAATCCCGGGAATTGAAATTAAAACATTGTATTCATTAGGATTAAGACCTTTACAAGTTCTCTCTATAGCTAAATCAACTGATTTAACCTCTTTCTCAAAAGTATTAATAACATTAAAAGAAGAAGCAATAGAACATTAATAGGCTCATAAGAAACCTTATCGAGACGATAAGAATCTCTAGCCGCCTTTTGAAGAATCTTTGCAATTAGAGAAGGATCCTCAAAACGATTTTTGCTTTTTTCAATTAAAAAAGAAGATAAATCTTCCAAAGAAGAATAAGCAATATCATCAAGAGAAAGAAAATCATTAATAACAGCTTTAGAAGAAGCACCAAAAATATCAGAAAAAGCTCTTTGAGACTTATCTAATCTAATAAGTTCACTTAATTTAAAGTAGATAAGAAATCATTCTTCACAGGTTTTCACCTCCTTCTTATCAAAAATAAAGTGAAGAAAGTAAGCAAAAGAAATATCCCAATCTTAATAACTAACTTCCCCCTTGCATTATAAGCATTCAAGTTGAAAAATAGCCATGCTGAGAGCCTAATCAAAAAGATGCAGCACCTTAAGTGAGAAGATTTGGTTATTAAGTCAGGAAGCATGCTTTCCAAAGCAATATCAAAAGATTTGCAGGAGTTGAAAGAATTTTCCTTTGCTAAATATATTCAAAATAATTATAGCACTGGGGTATCTCAATTACAGTTATAAGGTTTAAAAATATTGACCTAAAAATATATTATACGAGGAGTTAAGGTTATGGAAAATATTAAAAAAGCAGCTGAACTTATAAAAAATAGTAAGAAAGTATTTGCTTTAACAGGAGCGGGGATAAGTACAGAGTCTGGAATACCTGATTTTAGGTCAAGTAGCGGATACTATAAAAAGTTTGATCCTATAAGAGCTCTCTCAGTTGATACAATGATTGGGGACCCTAAAAGATTTTATTCTGAAGGATATTTAATTTTAAAGGATTTAAATGATAGAAAACCAAATAATGGACATATTGTATTGGCAAAGCTTGAAGAAGAGGGATATCTTTCAGGAATAATAACTCAAAATATAGATAATTTACATTTTGAAGCAGGCAGTAAGAATGTATATGAAGTTCACGGAGAGACTAGAGGAGTGCACTGCATTAAATGTGGTGCTAAATATGACTTTAACTATTTGAAAAATAAGATTGAAGACGGAGAAATCCCTCCTAAGTGTGAAGAGTGTGGTGGGGTAGTTAGGTCAAATGTTGTAATGTTTGGTGATATGATGCCAGACGATTACACAAAAGCTACTTATGAGTTACAAGATACAGATTTGTTGATTGTAATAGGTTCGAGCTTGACAGTAAGTCCTGTAAATTTTTTGCCAAGATATGTGGAGGATTTGATAATAATAAATAATACTCCCACTCCAGAAGATAGAAGAGCTAAGTTTGTTTTTAGAGAGAATTCTGGAGAAGTACTAATGAATATTTATAATGAGGTAATGAATGGATAATTATAAAGAGTTTGCAGCTGTGTATGATGAATTAATGTGGGATTTTGATTATAAAAAAGTTTATAAGTTTATAAAAGATACGGTTGAGCAAAATGGGAATCTTAAAGGCAAGTGTTTAGAATTAGGTTGTGGAACAGGAAATTTAACAGAATTTTTGGTAGATGACTTTGATGTGGATGCAATAGATTTGTCTGATGAGATGCTTGCCGTTGCATCTAATAAACTTGTAAATAAGAGTGTTAATTTTTATAAACAAGATATGCAAAATTTAATGTTCAATGTAAAATATGACTTAGTTGTATCAAGTTGTGATTCAATAAATTATATTTTGAAAGAAGAAGAATTAGAAAAATTATTTAAATGGGTTTA
>NZ_JAXDSS010000017.1:0-4867 GCF_034090345.1 Peptoniphilus sp.
GTAAAATTTGGACTTGAAAAACAAAATTTGTTGTATTATTATATGAATATAAGCACTCGATCTGGAAGAGTGCTAATATTAAGGAGGTAATTATGACTTTAAAACCATTAGATGACAAAATAGTAATCAAAAAAGTAGAAAAAGAAGAGACAACAGCAACGGGAATAGTATTACCAAATTCAGCAAAGGAAGAATCGAATTTAGCTGAAGTTGTGGCAATAGGAAAAAAAGTTACAAGTGATGAAGAGACAAAAGATGAATTAAAAGTTGGAGATAAAGTTATATTCTCTAAGTATGCAGGAACAGAAGTAGAGCTGGAAAAGGTTAAATACACAATACTAAAATACACAGACATTTTAGCGGTAATTGAATAAAGCATAATAAGGAGGAAATATGGCAAAGGAAATTAAATTTTCAGAAGATGCTAGAAAAGGACTTATTGATGGTATCAATAAGCTTTCAAATACAGTAAAAGTTACACTTGGACCAAAGGGAAGAAATGTAATACTTGACAAAGAATATGGTGCACCGCTTATCACAAATGACGGGGTTACAATTGCCAGAGAAATTGAATTTGAAGACAAATTTGAAAATATGGGAGCTCAACTTTTAAAAGAAGTAGCTACAAAGACAAATGATGTAGCCGGAGACGGAACTACAACAGCGACACTTTTAGCTCAAGCAATCACAATAGAAGGTATGAGAAATTTAGCTGCGGGAGCAAATCCTATGGTGCTACAAAAGGGTATCAAAAAAGCAGTTGAAACAACAGTAGAAGAAATCAAAAAGTTCTCAAGATCAGTAGAGACAAAAGAAGCTATAGCACAAGTTGCAGCAAATTCATCAGCAGATGAAGAAGTTGGAAGACTAATTGCTGAAGCAATGGAAAAAGTTGGTAAAGATGGTGTAATCACTATTGAAGAATCTAAGTCAATGGGAACAAGCCTTGAAGTTGTAGAAGGTATGCAATTTGACAGAGGATATGTATCTCCATACATGGTAACAGACAATGAAAAAATGGTTGCTGAAATGGAAAATCCATACATTCTTATTACAGATAAAAAGATAACAAACATTCAAGATTTACTTCCACTTCTTGAACAAGTTCTTCAACAATCAAAACCATTACTTGTAATAGCTGAAGATATAGAAGGTGAAGCCTTAGCTACTTTAGTATTAAATAAGTTAAGAGGCACTCTTAACATAGTGGGAGTAAAAGCTCCCGGATATGGAGATAGAAGAAAGGAAATGCTACAAGATATTGCCATTTTAACAGGTGGTAAAGTAGTATCTTCAGACCTAGGAGAAGAATTAAAAGATGCGACAATAGAAGTGTTAGGTCAAGCTCAAAAGGTTAGAGTTGAAAAAGACTTGACGGTAATTGTTGACGGCGCAGGAGATAAAGAAGACCTTGCTGCAAGAGTACAACAAATAAAAACTCAAGCAGAAGATACAACTTCAGAATTTGATAAAGAAAAATTACAAGAAAGACTTGCCAAGCTTTCAGGTGGAGTTGCAGTAATACAAGTAGGTGCGGCAACAGAAGTTGAACTTAAAGAGAGAAAACTTAGAATAGAAGATGCACTTTCAGCTACAAGAGCAGCAGTAGAAGAAGGAATAGTAGCCGGAGGTGGAACAGTTCTTGTGGACTGTATCGGAGTTATAGAAAAACTTTACGAAGAATCTGAAGGTGATGAAAAGACAGGCGTTGGAATAATTCTAAAAGCTTTAGAAGCACCGGTTAGACAAATTGCAGAAAATGCAGGACTTGAAGGTTCAGTTATAGCTGATAAAGTAAAAGCTGAAAAACCAGGCATAGGATATAATGCCTACACAGGAGAATATATGGATATGGTAGCTGCAGGGATAGTTGATCCAACTAAAGTAACAAGATCAGCACTGCAAAATGCAGCGTCAGTTGCATCAATGATTCTTACAACAGAAGCTGCAGTTGCTTCAATACCAAAAGAAGAACCGCAAATGCCAATGAACCCGGGAATGGGTATGATGTAAGAATAAATATAATAGAAAGTCCGATTCGAAAGAATCGGACTTTTTGTTTTAACAGTATACCGTAGAGGAAATACGAGAGAAACGAGACCCACCAGCGTAACAAAGATATTAAAATAAAATGTGGTAAGGAAGAATGTAGGGGCGGCACGAGAGAAGCGAGGCCCGCCCGTCTAACAAAAATGTAAAAACAAAGCAGCTATAAAAATGTATGGTTGGCACGATAGTACTAAAGTCTAACAAATAAAATGCTATTTATAACAACCTAACAACTCTTTAGTTATTTTTATAAAATCAGAATGAGCCTTGTCCAGATGTGCATTTTTCAAAGAAGAAACCACAAATTTATTACAACGTTTCACATTTCCAATAGATAAGAACACCGGAGTTTTTTCAAAACATTTAAAAAACTTTTCACCTATATCATATGTAAAAGCAATACCTTCACCTATGGATGCAAGTCTAAGACGAGTTTCCATATTCTTTATTACAACAGTTTTAGGCGCTATGTTGCATTCTGAAAAATATAATTTTGAAAGCTTTCCAAGCTTAGCAGTGTTCGGATTACTTATAAAGAAAGTTTCATCTTTTAAGAGTCTTAAGTCAATCCACGGAAATTTAAAACCATCTTTCTTCTCTGCAAGTTCAATATATTTAGAATCATTACAAACACAAATTACAACTTCTTCCTCGTCTAAAATTTCATAATTCAAATTTTTATTTTGCTCATCAGCTATGTAAATTCCAATTTTAGATTTATTTTCCAAAATGGAAGACTCTATTTTATCTATACTCTCCTCTAAAATATCTATATTAAAATTAGGGTAGACTTTTCTAAATTCAGGAAGAATTAAAGGCAAGATATATAAATCTCTGGTAGGTGTGATTGCAAGAGATAGAGTCCCCTTTCGTAGATTGGATATATCATTTATGCTATCTCTTAGCTCAGATTCAAGTTGTAGAATTTTTTGTCCATATTCAATATAAGCCTTACCATAAGGGGTTGGAACAAATTTTCCATTAATTTTCTCAAAAAATTTTACACCAAGTTTATTTTCCATAGAAATTATAAATTTTGAAAGCGTAGGTTGAGAAACATATAACAGCTCAGCGGCTTGAGAGAAGTTACCCGTATTTGCAATTGTAATTATATAGTTATAATATCTAGTATCCATTAATATCACCAGAATAATTATAACATATAGTAATAAAAATTATGAAAAATATGAATTTCACTAATAATGAAAACGATGTTATACTTTAATTAAATAAAGGAGGAGTATATATGGAAACTAAAAAGAAAAAAATGCCACATACCTTGGTAATATTGATGGGGATAATAATTTTCGCAGTTATACTTACATGGGTTATACCATCAGCAGAGTACACAAGGGTAGAAAATGCACAGGGAGTAAAAGTAATAGATCCTAACACGTTCAATTACATAGAAAAGACACCGGTAAATCCGCTTAAGGTATTCAACCTGGCAATTGAAGGATTTGAAAAGAGTGCAGTGCTTATAACAGTAATACTTTTTTCAGGAGCAGCTTTTAACGTAATAACTAAGAGTGGTGCATTGCAGTCTTTAATTGGAATGGTATCGAGAAAGACAAAGAGCAAAGAGTACTTATTTATACCAATACTGACGTTAATTTTTGGATTGATATGTACAACACAAGGAGTTAATACATTTATAGGATTTGCGCCGATAATGGTAATGATAGCGATTGCGTTGGGATTTGACTCAATTGTCGGGGCGGCAATTCTATTATTAGGCGGAGCAGTAGGATTTTCTACAGGGACATTAAATGTAAACACAACTATAGTTGCACAAGAGATAGCCGGACTTGCACCTTATTCAGGTATTGGGTTTAGAGCAGTATGTTTTGCGGTATTTTACATAGTTACAAACTTCATGCTGATCAAATATGCAATGAAAATAAAGAAAAATCCTGAACTCAGTCCTATGTATGAACTAGATAAGGATCGCAGTTATGAAAAAGAAGGAAATGATGAATTTAATAAACCGATGAATACACAAAAATGGCTTATAATATCATCATTATTTTTGGCTCTTGGAATTATAGTATACGGCGGAGTAAAATTAAAATGGAAGTTAGATGAAACGGCGGCAGTTTTTATCTGGCTTTCAATAGTAGCTGGAATTATAGCAGGATATTCACCTTCAACAATTGCAAAATATTTTGTAGAAGGTTGCAAAAATATGATAGGTGCAGCACTTATAATTGGATTTGCAAGAACAGTATCAGGTGTTTTATCAGCAGGAAATATAATGGATACTTCAATCCATGCAATGACTCAAGGAATAAATATATTCCCACAAATTTTGAAAGCCCCAATTATGTTCATTGTTAATTTAATAGTAAATATATTTATAACATCAGGTTCAGGACAAGCAGCGGCAATTATGCCTATTTTTGCACCATTGGCGGATACAGTTGGAATTTCAAGACAAACAGCAGTATTGGCATTTAACTTTGGAGATGGATTCTGCAACTACATCTTACCGACATCAACAGCACTTATGGGAGTTTTAGGAGCGACAGATATACCTTATGACAAATGGATGATATTTATGGGTAAAATCTTTGGCGTTTGGATAGTAATTGGAAGTGTATTGATGATAGCGGCAGAAATTATAGGATATATGTAAGGAGTAAGTTTGAAAGAAAAGATTTTTGATAGAGTAGAGAAACAGAAAAAAAGTCTGACAGATATGTCAGACGCAATCTTCGACAATCCTGAATTGTGTTTTAATGAGAATTTTTCAAGTAAACTTTTAGAAGATTACCTTGAAGAAAATGGATTTAAAGTACAAAGAGGACTTGGTAGTTTA
>NZ_JAXDSS010000032.1:0-3016 GCF_034090345.1 Peptoniphilus sp.
AATGGAGCTATTGTAAAATCAATAGTAACTGGAGATTTACCAAGAAGAATTGCAGAAAGTTTTGGCATTAAATCTTATAATACATTGACAGGCTTTAAAAATATCTGTGCACTTCCAAACAAGTGGGATGAAACTAAAGAATCTCAATTTGTATATGGTTTTGAAGAAAGTATAGGATATGTTTACGGAGACCATGTTAGAGATAAAGACGGAGTAATTTCTTCTATGCTAATTGTAGAGATGGCAGCTTATTATAAAGCTAAGGGAATGACTCTTGTTGATTTATTAAATGAAATTTTTAAAGAATATGGTTATCACGCAGAACACCTTATGAGCGTTGTACTTGAAGGTTTAGAAGGCGCTGACAGAATTAAGAGAATGATGGAATTCTTTAGAAAGACTGATTTCAAAGAATTTGCAGGAATAAATTTAAAAGAGAGAATTGACTACAAAGACGGATATAAAGATATTGGAAAGAGCAATGTTTTAATTTACTATCTAACAGACGGTTCTTGGTTTGCAGTTAGACCATCTGGAACTGAGCCAAAGATAAAATTATATATCTATGTAGTTGATAAAGACGGAGAAGCAGCAAAGAAAAAGGTAGAAGACATAAAAGAGGATGTATTATCAAAGCTTAATTCAGTTGAATAGTGGAGGCTGACATGATATTGTTTTGTGAATTTAATCCAACTCTTAGGAAAGAATACAGAGTAGTGGATTTTGAAAAAAATAAAGTTAATACTTTTTCTGAAAATTTTGAATATCCAACTGGCGAAATTTTGGACTCTATGCTACTAGTGGATAAGCTTTCAGCTAATTCAACTCTTTTAACTTATCTTGGAGGGAAAACAGGAGAACTTTTTAAAAATGAACTAAATAAAAGGGGGATTACACCGGTTATAGTCCATTCCAAAGATGAGAGTATGGAAGAAATACTAATTAGGAGCAGAAGTCTTAAGACCACAATACGAGGAGAGTATCCGGTACTCACAAATGATGAAGAAGAAACTTTATTTAGTAAGTTTAACGAATTGCTACAAAATGCAAATATCGTATTGATAGCAGCTAAAGGAAATCCAAATATAGATTCTACACTTTATAAAAACTTTTTTAATCTCTGTTATAAAAATGGAGTTAGAGTTTTGACAGCTCCAAATGAGATTGAAGATGTAATAGATGTAAAGCCATATCTAATGGTAGTTGATAAAGAAGATTTAGAAAATTATACAAACTTTATAATAAAGACACAAAGTCAAGTGGTTAAAGCATCTAATATAATCTTTGAAAAAGGTGTTGGAGTGTTGGTGGTAAATTCACAGACAGGTGTCATGGTCAATACTAAAGGGGCAAGTTATAGAGTAGATTTTAATGATTTAAAATACTCTGTTAGCAAGTTTGACAAGAACAAGTTAAATGCCGGAATAGCTCTTGGAATTGAAAGAGGATATGACTTTGAGATGACTTTAAAACTGGGGATAGCTTGTGCTATAATTGAATCCGCAGTAAAAAATCGTGAAGCTGAAATGGCAGATTTGAAAGCTTTGATGAATGACATACATGTGCATATAATAAGGGGGGAAATGTGAAGAATTTTAGTTTAGATAGAGATAAAACATTGTTTTTATGTATTGATGTTCAAGATAAGTTGTTAAATGTAATGAGTAATAAAGAAGATGTATTAAAAAATGCAAAGATTCTTGCTCAAATGGCAAAAATAATGAATTTAGAAAGTATTTTTACAGCACAATATCCAAAGGGATTGGGATATAGTAACGAAGAATTAAAATCATTTTTACCTGAGGCAAAAGAAATTGGTAAAAAATCTTTTAGCTGTATGTTAAATGATGAATTTGTAGAAGAATTTAAGTCTAAAGATAAAAAACAAATTGTTGTTAGTGGAGTAGAATCTCATATATGCGTTCTTTTAACTGCAAGAGACCTTATAGCAAATGGATATGAAGTGTTTATAGCAAGTGATGCGGTTGGTTCAAGAAGTGACTTTAACTATAAGAATGCACTTCAAATGTTAAGTGAAATGGGATGTGTAATAACAAATACAGAAACAATTATGTTTGATTTAAATTCTGTTGCCGGTACTGATGAGTTTAAAGCAATTCAAAAATTAATAATGTAAGATTACTTTGTAATTTAAAACTAAAATATATAGGCTTGTCCTATATATTTTTTGTTTATTATTATATAATTTTGATAGGTGATAGAATGAAAATATTACATACAGCAGACTTGCATCTTGGGAAATCTTATAAAGGAGAAAATTTTTTATACTCTAAACAGAGAAGAGAAGAAATTTGGCAAAGTTTTTCAGATTTAATAAGTTATGCTAATTCAAATAATATAGAAATAATTTTAATAAGTGGAGATTTGTATGAGAGAGAATATTTCACATTAAATGATTTTAAAAGATTAAGTGATTTATTTTCCACTTCAAATTCGGAGATATATATAATAGGTGGAAATCATGACCACATAGATGAAAACAGTATGTTTTTAAAAGTTGATATGCCAAGTAATGTTCATTTATTTACAGTAGAGGAATATTTTGAATATAAAAATTTGAGAATTTATGGGATGACTTGGGATAGACAATTTAACTTTAAAAGAGAATTAAACTTTGAATTGAATAATAGGTTTAAAAATATTTTAATGTTACATTGTTCAGTTGGTTTTGAAAGTCATTTTCCTATTAGCGAAGAGTTGTTGAATGGACAAAAATTCGATTATATTGCACTCGGACATTTCCATGGGCATAAAAAAGTGGCGAACAGAGCATATTATTCGGGTGCACTCGAACCGTCACGATTTAAGGACGAAGGAGAGCATGGATTTTATGTATATGATTTAGAAAATGAAAATCAAGAATTTGTGAAGTTTGCCAAAAGAGAGTACAACACTTTTAAGATTGATGTAACGGATAAAAATGTAGATAAAATAAAAAATGAAGTATTAGAAATTTTAAAAGGATATAGAGCTGATTTTAATAAATTAATTTTAG
>NZ_JAXDSS010000039.1:0-7595 GCF_034090345.1 Peptoniphilus sp.
CAGATTTGGAAACAAATTAGGACTATGGGATTTAAAAATGAATTTTTCCACACATTATCAGACGTAGTGGATAGGTTGTGTGAAACGATAAATAAATTAACAAAAGAGATGGTTAAAAGTATCTCCAATAGGGATTGGTTATATATCTAGATTTAATAGGATAATAGTATTACATGAAAACATAATTCTTTTTCTAAACAAGTCAAAATTTCTCATACCAAAACAATTTCTCTTTAAGGTCTTTATCTTAGTATGAGTTCCTTCAAGAGGACCATTTGACCAAGAGTAATCAAATGAATTACATATCTCATCAAACCAGTTATTAAAAGCAGTGATACAAGATTTAAATTCTTTTAATTTTGATTCATCTGCTCTTTTTATCCATTCTCTTAAAGCTTTTTTAGCTCTAGTTTTGTTTGGCTGACTAAGTACATACTGGTAGAACAACTCTTTTAACTTGTATGCTTCTTTTAATTCCTTGTTCAGTTCAATCATAAGTGATACTTCATTAGCTTGTTCTGAAGTTAGCTTAGAGGCAGGTTTTGTAATTAAACTCTTACTTCTTTTAAAATATTTCCTAAGCTTTGATGATATATCCTTTTGTATTCTCTTTCTAACATTTTCTAATGCCCAGGAAACTTGTCTTATGAAGTGGTACCTATCTATGATATGTATTGCGTTTTTAAAGAATGATTTCTTAACTGATTTAAATGCTTTAGACATATCACTTACAAAGAATTTTACTTTGTTTCTTTCTTTGTTTGGTATCTTTTCAAAGTACCCATACAATGTATTCTTATCTCTTGATGGTAAGATATCTATGATAGAGTGTTTAGATCCATTAAGAAGAGAAGTCTGATACTTAATATTTCCACTGTCTCCTTTAAATTCATCTATACATAATACTTCTGATAGCCTATCTCTAGAAGCACTTAAACAATTTAAAATTCTAAGAACAGTATTTGAAGAAACATTATACCTATTAGCAATAGAAGATATAGAATAAAGCTCATCAAACTCAGAAACAATAGCACAAACAAGCCTAGTAGTTATAGTATGACCTTTGGCAATAAAATCAAGCTCTCTTTCAAAACGACAACCACAAGACTTACAATCATACCTAGTTTTCTTTAAGAAAATCAAAGATTTCTTACCTCGGATGTGAGTATCCCTAATCTTTTGAATTCTATGATCATGAACCCAAATCTTTTTAGAACCACAATGAGGACAAGCATTCATCTTTGTAACAGACGCATTGATATGAACAAAGTCATTATCTTCAGTCAAACTATTAAAAACTACATCTTTAAAACCTAACAAATTCATGATATTATTATTTTGCACTTATATGCACCTCCTAAATTTGGTTTTACTTATTTTAAGTTTAGGACTAAATGCATATAAGTGCAATTTTTTATACAAAAATATCTGTTAGAGATTTACTCCCCAACAGATATTATAGAGCCGTATAAAATAAAATATCGAACACAAAAAAGACCTATTAGTATTTCGATTTGAAGTACCAATAGGTTTAGATAGCTTATTTCAATTTAATGTGTTAATTTATTTTTATCTGATACTAAATTTATATCACTTTTTGAATACCTTTTTTAAATATAAAGATACTAAAATCCCTGTTATAAAGAAAATTATACTTATGTAACTAGAAGGGTTACCTTCAAAAAAATAATAAATAAAAAATATATTCCAGGCTAATGGAAATAATAAAATATACCACCAATATAATTTCTTATTATTATAAACCCATGGCATTAAAATTAGTGTGGGAAAGCAGAATGGACTAAGTATATAATAATTTAATTCCGCTAAAAATCCATATAATTGAGATGTGCCTACAAAAAGGATTGGAATACAAGCTATTATTGTTAATATAAGTGAAATCGTAAATATTTTATTTTTCATTTGAAATATCCTCCTGTTTTAATAATATTTTTTCATTCTTATTCAAAACTAAAATTGAAGGTATACTATCAATATCTAAATCCTTCAGTATATTTAAATACTCTTTCTTTTTAAAGTCTGACTCCTTTATGTCTTCAACATCATAATAATAAGAATTATAATGTTGTTTTTTATATTTATCGTTAATGACCTTAATCTTTTTTATATTATTTATACAATCAGGACATGTCTTTCTTCCGATAAATATTAAATGTTTTCCATCATTATTCTTTATAGTTTCAACAAATTTTTCCGTACTTATATTTGTGAAATTTGAAGTTACTATTCTTGTATATAAAACTTCTTTGATTTGCAAGCTTATATTTGTTCTGAATTCTAAAGCTAATTTAAAACAAATTAGTAGAACAAAGAGCATTACCAACTTATTTTTTTTCATAAAACCACCTCAATTTTTTATTTTATGATATAATTATATCATAAAATAAAGGAGGTCACTTATGAAGAAATCACTTAAAAGAATTGTTTTAGTTGCTTTTTGTATTTTGTTTGTTGCTCCCATTAATCTTTTTGCCAATTCACTACTGGAATACGAGTTTGAAAAAGATTATAAACAAGCACAAAAGTACATAAAAATTGTCCATAGCAATGGAAGCTCTTTTCTGCTTTTCGATGAAGAAAGTGCGCGCATAAATGAAGAATCTGAGGATATACTTGAAATAGGCAGAGACCTTGTTGGTATTTCTATAAATTGCAATAATGACAAAATAAATCAAACCTCAAGTAACTCTAACCATATGCTTAGGGCATATAAATTTGGCTACAAAATATGGGGGAATTATTGTGGACCTGGAATCTCTGGGATGGACTTTAGCCAAGATCCTAAGGATGGTTTAGATAGAGCATGTATGGCACATGACAAATGCTATGGGAAATACGGTTACTTCAAATGTAGTTGTGATAATACTCTAATAGCCACTATAAATAATAGTTGGAGATACTGGAGCGACGATGCCGCTAAAAAGGGTCTAACTATTAGAAACTTTTTCAGAGATTACATGTCTAAAACTTGTCATTCTTGATTATAGAAAGTGAGGTTTTTGCAATGATCAAAAAAAATTTAGGCGTATTGCTTATAACATTAATTATGCTGTTTCCCAATTCTTCTTTTGCTATGGAAGTTTTTGAAAACGTAAATTCACAAGAACTATTTAATCTCGAAGCCCAAAATAGACCTAGTAATTATAAGCAGCATGTCGTACTGGATGAAACTATTTATGATGTATATAATATTTACAAAAATGCGAGTCTCACAGTTCCACAAGTTCTTTTAGATTCTGTATATTTAAATATTTTTGTGGAAAATGTAGGTAATACTCGAATAGACTGTGTTATTAGAAATGGCTACAATGTACTTTCTGAAGAAACAATACAACCTAAATCTAATAAAGTTTTTAGAGTTAATTACAGAGATCTTATATCTGGAGCAAACACATCATTTAACAATTATAATTTTAGTATTAAATTAAATTGTGATAATCCTGGGAATTCAAAAATTTCCGCACATGTTAGAGCCGCATATTATGTTAGATACAAGTAATTTATAAGTAATTCTTATGATTAGTTAATTTTGGCTCTATGTCAAATATTGGGGAGGCTCATTAATACGAGTCTCTCTTATTATTTAAAAATCAACACATAGCAGCTAAAATAGATCCTAAACCAAAATAAACCAAAAACCACTAAAAATAAACATAGCAAACAAAACTCCTAGGAGTTTTCAAAAATTTTCATATTTTTTTTACCAACTATTTACAAGAAAGCATAATTCGCTTTCTAAACAAATTAAAATTTTTCATACCAAAACAATTTCTCTTTAAAGTCTTTATCTTAGTATGTGGCCCTTCAAGAGGACCATTAGACCAAGGATAATCAAAAGAACTACATATCTCATCAAACCAATTATTAAAAGCAGTAATACAAGAACTAAATTCCT
Organism: Peptoniphilus sp.; assembly: GCF_034090345.1. Lineage (GTDB taxonomy): Bacteria > Bacillota > Clostridia > Tissierellales > Peptoniphilaceae > Peptoniphilus. The sequence continues at coordinate 3,917 of NZ_JAXDSS010000039.1, forward strand.
TTAAACCGGATTCTTCAGCCCTTCTTATCCATTCATTTAAACACTTTTCAGCCCTCTTTTTAGTAGGTTGAGCAAGAACATATTGATAGAACAATTCTTTTAAATAGAAGAAATAGAAAAATTGGCTCTATAATATTCTGTTATTGTTATTTGATTTAAACAACTTATATTTAAAATTAAGTTGTATGAATTTATGTAGTTTGATATGATGAATAAAGAGATTAAGAAAATACTTAGAGGGAAGTGTTGATTTGACTAAGAATTTAGTCGTTGTAGAGTCGCCAACAAAGGCGAAGACAATAAAGAAAATGTTAGGTAAGAATTATAAAGTCATGGCATCAGTTGGACATATAAGAGATTTGCCTAAAAGTAGACTGGGAATTGACGTTGAAGGTAATTTTGATCCTGAATATATAAACATAAGAGGCAAAGGTCCTCTAATAAAGGAATTAAAGAAAGAAGCTAAAGACAGTGACAATATATACTTGGCAACTGACCCCGATAGAGAGGGAGAAGCTATATCTTGGCATTTAAGTTATATTTTAGGACTAGACCCAGATAAGCCGATAAGAGTAACTTTTAATGAAATAACAAAAGATACTGTCAAAGAAAATATTAAAAAACCGAGAAGTATTGACATAAGTTTAGTAGATGCCCAACAAGCTAGAAGAGTTTTGGATAGATTAGCAGGGTATAAAATATCTCCATTACTTTGGAAAAAAGTTAAAAGTGGTTTATCAGCTGGTAGAGTTCAGTCTGTGGTTTTAAAACTTATATGTGACCGAGAAAGAGAAATTGAAGAATTTATAGCAGAAGAGTATTGGTCTATAGAAGCAATATTAAAAAAAGGTAGAAAATCTTTTGAAACCAAATTTTATGGTAAATTTAAAAATGGTAAAAGTTTAAAAGTTGAATTAGCGAATGAAGAAGAAACTAAGGAAATTTTAAGAACAATAGATGAGGAAAATTTTATAGTACATTCTATAAAAGAAGGGACAAGGTCGAAGAATCCTTACAATCCTTTTACAACTTCTACTATGCAGCAAGAAGCTTCTAAAAAACTTGGGTTCACAACAAAAAAGACCATGATGGTTGCACAGAGCTTATATGAAGGGGTAACTTTACCTAAAGTTGGTTCAGTTGGTTTGATAACATATATGAGAACTGACTCAACTAGAATAAGTGATGAAGCTTTGAAAACAATAGAAGCTTATATAAATGGAGAAATAGGTAAAGAATATCTTGAGTTTCATAAGAGTAAAAATAAGAGCTCTAATGTACAAGATGCTCATGAATGTATAAGACCTACAGATGTATTTAAAACACCTTATTTAATAAAAGATTCTTTAACTAAAGACCAATTTAAATTATATGAGTTGATTTGGAAGAGGACAGTGAGTTCTCAAATGAAGCCTGCTCAATATGCAACAATGAATTTAGAAATTTTATCTAATGATAATATATTTAAAGCTTCAGGTTCTCAAATAAAGTTTGATGGTTTTTCTAGAGTATATAACTATTCAAATGAAAAGGATAATATACTACCTGAATTAAATGAAGGAGATATGTTAAAAGCTAAAGAAGTTATTCCTAACCAACATTTTACTCAGCCGCCAGCAAGGTATAATGAGGCTAGTCTGATTAAATATTTGGAGGAATATGGGATAGGTAGACCTTCTACTTATTCACCTATAATTTCTACTCTACTTTCAAGATATTATGTAGTGATTGATGAAAAGAAACTTGTTCCAACAGAGCTTGGAGTTACAGTAAATGAAATTTTGACAGAAAATTTTTCTGATTTAATAAATAAAGATTTTACTGCGAATATGGAAACAAGCCTTGATGAGATAGCCGATGGAGAAAGACCATGGAAAGAAGTTATATCTTCTTTTTACTCAAAGCTAAAAGAAGACTTGGATAAAGCTGAAGAAAATATTGAAAAAGTTGAAATAAAAGAACAAGAAACTGATGTAATATGTGAAAAATGTGGCAGAAATATGGTTATAAAAATGGGAAGATATGGAAAGTTTTTAGCTTGTCCTGGATTTCCGGAATGTAGAAATACAAAACCTTTAGTTGAAAAAATAGGTGTAAAATGTCCTAAATGTGGAGGAGAAATAGTAGTTAAGAGGAGTAAAAAGGGTAGAAAGTTCTATGGTTGTGATAATTATCCTGAGTGTGATTTTGTAACTTGGAATAAACCAATAGATAAAATGTGCCCTAAATGTGATTCTATTTTGACAGAAATGGAAGGTAAGGGTAAAAAACGAATAAAGTGCAGCAATCAAAATTGTGATTATAGGGAAACAACAGAGGAATAAAAATGAATAGAGATGAGTTTATAGTCAAATTTCCAAAGACAATTTCTGAAAAATATAATGTAGTATTTAAAAACGAAGACAGAGATAGTATTACTTTTTTTACAGAAGAGTTAAACGGAAATGTTGAAAGTGCTTTAAAAATTATATTCGATAAAAATATAGTATTTGAAGTTGTTGATTCTGAGTTATTGAATTTAAAGAGAAATGAATTTTATAGTTTAGATGAAGATAAACTCATCTTAAATTTTTCTTTAAATTCAAACTATAATCTAAATTCGCTTGAATTTGAAAGTGATTCAGAAGCGGCAATAGCTCTTAACAATATAATTAAATACGCACTTGAAAAAGGAGCTTCTGATATACACTTTGATTCTAAAATAAACGAAGTTGTTGTTAGGCTTAGAATAGATGGAATTTTACAGGATGTTAGTAAAATATCTAAAGCAAGTTATAATTTGTTATCTACAAGGATAAAAGTAATATCAAATTTAGATTATACGATAAGAAATAAACCACTTGATGGGAGATTTTCTTTTAAAACTGAAGATAGATCTGTTGATATAAGAGTCGCAATTATTCCAACTACACTACAAGAAAAAATTGTACTTAGAATTTTAGATAAAACATCTGTAGATTTTACTATGAATGGAATAGGATTGTTTGGAGAAGATGCTGAAAAAGTTAAAAAACTGATAAGGCAACCAAATGGATTACTTCTTGTATCAGGGCCTACAGGAAGCGGGAAATCTTCAACTCTATATACCATTTTAAATCACTTATATTCAAGAGAATTAAATATTATAACTGTTGAAGATCCGGTTGAGTATAAGATAGATGGAATAAATCAAATTGAAATAAATAAAGAACTTGGCAGAAGTTTTAATGACGGATTAAAGAGTATACTTAGGCTTGACCCTGATAAGATAATGGTAGGGGAAATAAGAGACAGAGAAACAGCACAGACGGCTCTTAGATCTGCCATAACTGGACATTTAGTGCTGTCCTCAATCCATACAAATGATTCTCCTTCAGCAATCTATAGATTAAAAGACATGGGAATAGAAAATTATTTAATATCAGCTGGACTTATAGGAATTATTTCGCAGAGATTAGTCAGAAAATTATGTGAATGTGCTGAACCAATTGAAGAGTATGTTGATATTTTTTCTAAAGAAATGACTCATTATAAACCAAAAGGTTGCTCAAAGTGTAGAAATGGATATGTTGGAAGAACTGCAGTTTTTGAAATCTTAATATTAACAGATGAGGTGAAAGAAGCAATAGTAAAAGAAGTATCATTAAGAGAATTTAGAGAGTTATGCTCTAAAAATATGGTTTCTTTAAAAGATAGTTTG